>JAKLEF010000001.1 GCA_022703195.1 Candidatus Fermentibacterota bacterium
GCCGCGGCGGGCGGCGGCCCCGATTCCCGGCGCTCGCCTTTGCTGCAGGCGCACGTGAACAGCGCGAGAACCGCCACGCCGAACAGACTGCGTCGGATCATCGGAGCCTCCTCGCCGGGGCACCTGCCGCGGATCCTCGGGATGGGGACCGCCTCGGTACACCCCGACATGTACGTCGCCTCCTCGGTGCTCCTCGCGGCTGCCGCCGTCTACGCCGAGGCCGGCACCAGGGACCGCGTCAGGCGGCCCGGAGGCTCCTGAAATGGACACAAGGCTCATGGAGGCAGGCGATTATGACGCCCTGGCAGCCCTCTGGTCGGGCTTCCCGGGCAATGCCATGACCGCGGCGGATTCGCGCGCGGGTTTCGAGAGGTTCCTCGGCGCCAACGGGCCGCTCTGCTTCGTGCTCCTCGACGGCACCGGAGTCGCGGGCTCGGTCATGGCTGGCCACGACACCAGGCGGGGATACGTCTACCATCTTGCCGTCTCGTCACGTCTCCAGGGGACGGGCGGGGGCAGGCTCCTGATGGAGAGGGTCGAGCGCGCCCTCCTCGACGAAGGGATAGAGAAGGTCCACCTCTTCATCTACCGCGACAACCCCGCCGTCGCCTTCTACGAGAGGCTGGGCTGGCGGGTCAGGCAGGACATCCATGTCATGAGCAAGGTCCTGTCGGGCGATCCTTCCACGGGCATGCGGGAGACGCCCATGCCGGACGCGCGGGGAGATGGCGCCGCGCGGACCGATCCCCGATAATCGCACTTCCATGTCCTCCCGGCGATATTCCGGAGGACGCAAAGGCACGGAGGGAGGTGATGGATCGATGGCGGAGAAGAGCATCGACGGATGCCCCTGCACGGTGAGCTGTTCCAATCACGGCGACTGCGCCTCCTGCATGGCGGCGCACTCCGGGACGGGCGAGCCCACCGCCTGCCGGAAGCTCGGAGTGCCGAGCCTGGCCGACAGGAATGTCCGGGCCGTGGCCGATTCGGTGAGGCTGCTCGACTTCTCGCCCTGCGCGGGTTGAGCCGGCAAGCTGCCCCCGGACAGGCTGTCCGGGCTGCTATCGGGGATACCGAAATTCGAGACTCCTGACCTGATCGTGGGGATGGAGACGATGGACGACGCCGGGATCTTCAGGATCTCCGACGACACCGCGCTCGTCCAGACCGTCGATTTCTTCTCTCCCGCGGTCAATTCGGCGAGGGCTAGCGGCAGGATAGTTGCCGCCAACTGTCTGTCGGACATCTGGGCGATGGGCGGCCGGCCGCTGACGGCCATGAACATCCTCGGGTTCCCCGCGTCGAAGCTGCCCCCCGAGGTCGTGCGGGAGCTGCTGTCGGGCGCGGCCGAGAAGATGGTCGAGGCGGGCGTCGCGCTCGTGGGTGGCCACAGCGTCGACCAGAAGGATGTGATGTTCGGCATGAGCGTCACCGGCGTGATCCACCCGGCGAGGGCGATACGCAACTCGCGGGCGAGGGCCGGCGACGCCCTGATCCTCTCGAAGCCCCTGGGGACCGGGATTCTCTGCACGGCCCTGAAGGAGGGGCATGTGGAGGATTCCGCCCTCGACGAGGCCGTGTCGTTCATGGAGAGGCTCAACCGGTACGCCTCGGAGGTGCTGGCGACATTCGACGTCAGTGCGCTCACCGACGTGACGGGGTTCGGCCTGCTCGGGCACTCCGTCGCGATGGCGAAGACCTCGGGCGTCACGATCGAAGTCGATCCGGATCTCGTCCCGGTGCTGGACGGCGCGATTGAGCTCGCCGACAGGTATCTCCCCGGGGGCTCGGGCAGGAACTGGGACTACGACAGGGCGAACGTGGAGATACCCCTGGACGTCGATCCACGCATGCTTGCGGTGCTGATGGACTCGCAGACCTCGGGCGGCCTGCTGGCGGCGGTTGCCCCGGGTCAGGCGGAGGACGCCGTCTCGCGCCTCAGGGAATGCGGCGACACCCGCGCTTCCGTCATCGGCCGCCTCCTCCCCCCCTCCCCCTTCCCGGTCCGTGTCAGAGGAAAAAACGTAAAGTACTCAGATTTCTAGCTTACGACCATTGATTTCATGCAACAGAACGATGCTATCCATCTGCAGATATATATGATCATCAATTGCTACGGAAGTCTTCATCAGCTCACATAGTGCTTGTGAATACGTTGGCTGGGCAGAAACCCTGCGTACTTTACGTTTTTTCCTCTGACACCGGACTGGGGGGGTGGTGCCGAGGGGCGGAATCGGACCGCCGACGCACGGATTTTCAGTCCGTTGCTCTACCAACTGAGCTACCTCGGCACCGGGGCAAGGCTGCCAATCTACAAAACGCGGGCCGATGCGGTCAATCCTCGCACCTTCGAGAGCGATGGAACGCATCTCCGGGTCCTGCGATGATTGACGTGTCAATCCTCGCACCTTCGAGAGCGATGGAACGCATCTCCGGGTCCTGCGATGATTGAAGTGTCAATCCTTGCACTGTCTAGAGCGATGGAACGGATCTTCGGGTCCTGCAAGGATCGACGTGTCAACCCGCGCCTCGAGACTCGATCCACCCTGTCCTGTCCGGGATGCACAGTGACAGGACGGCGGTTCCGGCATTTCAGGCAAGGCCGGAACGAGAACCCGCGTGAAGACAACTAGACGGACAACGGGCCGGAAGGGTACTGCGGCACCGGTATGTCAGCGGGCGGCGGGCTGCGGCAGGGCGAGCTCCCTGAGAAGGTCCTCCCGCGAGAGTTCGCGCCTGATCCCGAAACGCGTGAGCGCGAAGTCGTACCTGGCGGGATCGTCTGGCCTGATGCGCCTGAAGCCGTCGGTGACCTCCTCGACTGTCACCGAGTCGGCCTGACGCCTTTCCGTCATGCCCAGCAGCAGCCCCGCCCTGTGCATGTGCACGTCGAGGGGCACCAGCAGCTGAGACGGCCCGAGGGCATCCCAGCCCCCCGGATCGACGTCGTCGCACCTCACCATCCAGCGGAACATCAGGTTGAGTCTCTTGCACGCGCTCCCGAGCCCGGGATGCGGCAGCATGCTCGATCTCCCGAGCCCCGCCTCCCGAAGAATGGCCTCCACAAGCATCGCGCCGGCCTCTTGCGCGCCGGCGGCACCGCGGAAGGTCTCCTGCAGCGAACCGGCATGCCCCTGTATCCTCGAGGCCGCGAACAGGACCGCCGACATCTCCTCGCCGGGGGTGAACCTGTGCCTGAAGGAGCAGGCCCCCGAGGCGTCACCGGGGGTCCGGCAGCTCCCGAGGAAGGCCGATGGCGAAGGCCCCATCGCGTCCAGCAGCCTCGACACGTTCCGGATGATCTGCTCGACGCGCCCGTAGGCCAGGGATGACGCTGCGAGGGCTGCCAGCTCGCGGTCGGCGGGATGGTCGTACCTGTAGAGGAACTGGAGCGGATCGGGCTCTACGAACGCCCTGGTGTTGTAGCGTCCGTAGAGCCCTTCGAGCGAGTCGGACAGAGAGAGGGAACCGGCCGGGAACGGGTCAGGCAAGCTCGAGGTCCACCCTCCTGGCTACGACGCCGGGGATGACGTTCAGCTTGCGCTCCATCTCGGCCTTCTTCTCCTCTTCGCCCACGATCTCGAGAATGATGAGCCCCGTCTCTGTGCAGTCGTCCAGCACTCCCTCGTGGATGCCGAGGCGCGTCTTGATCATGCAGCCCCAGCCCGTGAGGATCTGCTGAACCTTCGCGGCGGACTCCTTGCGGCTCGAAACCATGATGAGCACCACTGTCTTCTTCATGGCTACTCCTTCTCGAACTCGGTCTTCGGAGCGCCGCAGACCGGGCAGACCCAGTCGTCAGGGAGGTCGGCGTACGCCGTTCCGGCGGGGATGCCGCCGTCGGGGTCGCCCAGTTCGGGGTCATAGACCCAGCCGCACACGACGCATACGTACTTGTCCATGTCCTTGGCCCCCTTCGTGAATGGATTGTCGAGAGGCGCATCGAAACCGGGCGCCACCCTGTCGATGGCGGACATGAAGGCTTCCTTCACGGCCGACAGCTCCTCGCGCCCCGGTGAGATCATGAGGACGATCCGCACCCACTCCGGGCCCCTGGCCTTCGCGGGGCGGCAGAACTCGAACTCGTCGATGAGGATCGGCACGTCCAGCTCGTGGCAGTGTATGTCGAGTATGAGCGTGTCGCCCACCGCCTCGCACTCGGCGATGGGGCTGCCCTCGTAGAAGAAGCGGAGGTCCTCGGTGCAGGTGAGCCCGTCGGTGACGGGAAGCTCCGCGAGGACCATCTGGAGTGCCCTGTTCATCAGCCTCCGCCCTGGGTCGGGCCCCGCCCCGGCGGCTCATCCGCCGGGGCGGGCCCGTTGTTTCAGTTCAGCAGCCCCAGCCAGTCGCCCAGCAGGAACTGCACGCGGCCGATCAGGAGGCTGATGCGGCCCATGACAGTGAATCCGAACGTCGCCCCGAACCCTATCATGATGATCCAGATCCCCACCTTCGATCCGAAGCCGAAGAAGGGACCCTTGTGCGGCTTCGAGAAGAAGAAGTAGATGATCGCCGAAAGTGTCCCGAACACGATCACGAAGGCGCCGAGCGTGTCGAACCACGGGGCGCCCGGCGTGTAGAGCGGGATCATCGTGGACTGGATCTGCCTGAGGACGAGGGTCTGCATGTCGTAGGGGAAGGCCACGCCCATGCCGGTTCCGAGCAGGAAGGCCATGGGGTAGCGCGACATCCAGGCGATCCTGGGGAAGAACCTCGTCACGTAGAGCAGCCCCATTATGGCGGGGATGAGCAGGATCAGTTCCTGGCCATGAGACACGGGCTCGACGAGCCTGGGATAGAGCACCCGCTGGTAGGTCACGACGATCGAGTAGCCGAGCGACGCGCCCACCACTATATGCTCGGCGAACCTGTACAGGGGGTTCTCCTTGTAGAGGAAGGAGAACACGGCCAGGGTGAAGATGGCCGCGACCGAGAGTCCTATGGTCTCGTACATCTCCGCCTACCTCCTGTTCTTCATGGCGGTCTTCTTGTGGAAGCCGCCCGCGAAGTACGCGATGTTGCCGAGTATCACGAGCAGGATGATCAGGATGTGAGCCAGGGACTGCACGTCCATGCCCCTGTAGGCCTTGCCCGTGGTTTCGGTGTAGCCTCCCTCGGTCTCCAGCACCTCGTACTCGGCGGCTCCGCGCAGCCCGCCCATCATGCCAACGATCTGGCCAGACTGGATGTAGGGGAAGTAGTCCGTCGCCATGACCGCCGTCACGCCGAACGCAACGGGGAGCCCGACGCGGGACGTGCCATAGACCACCCAGGACATGCAGGCGGTGGAGCCGGCGAGGGTGACGGCAAGGTCGACCTCGCGCAGGTTCTTGTGGGCCTGCAGTATGGGCATGTCGTGGAGGTTGTTGCCATAGGCGTCGGTGGGGTACTGGTTGGCTATCGAGGTACCCATGCCGAGGATGACCAGCGAGAAGTACGGAAGGTATCCGAGGTTCGCCAGGTCCACGCCCTCGAAGACCCAGCCCCTGGCCCCCTCGGGGAGCGAGTTGCCCGCAGCCTCCCAGGCCGACTCGAGGCTGTCGCGCCCTGCGTATCCCGCCGCTCTCACGGATTCCCACTCCGCCCACGGGACGTAGACGAAGTTGCCGGGGACGCGGGTGTCGAACACGCTGGCCAGACCCATCTCGGCAAGGCCCTGGGCCAGGGGCCAGTAGGCCGTCACGAACACGGGGACGTGCCTCGCGAAGGCGTGCCTCAGGACGGCCACTCCCATGGGCTGGTTCTCGGCCTCGGTGCCCGGGTCGAAGTCCCAGCCTATGAAGATCGCATCGTCGGGCCCCAGGCTGTCCACCAGGTCGTAGACGCTGCGGACCTCCTGGGTGGGGACGACGGGGAGCCCCATGCGGATGAAGAACGGGACGATCACGACGATGGCTATGAGCAGGTAGATCCAGCGCCTGTCGATGTTGAGGAACCTCTCCCAGTTGTTCATGCCGCTCACCTACTCTCCCGCCCCGCCGAGCCAGCCGCGCTCGACGCCGAAGATGATCTTGAGGCAGGTGGCGAGCATGCCGAATCCCACGCCCAGTTCGATGGCCCTCTTGGCGGCGAGGTTGGGGAACCTCAGTATCCAAAGGCCGGTGTCGGGCAGCCAGCGGCCCAGCAGGTCGCCTATCGGCACCTGCGCCAGCATGACGATGACCGCCGTCACCAGGAGAACCGTGGCGAGGGCGCTCTTGGCCCTGAAGGCACGGAAGGCGGCGCTCGCGATGTAGAAGGCCAGCATGCTGAACATCGTGGCCTGTATTGGGATCTGCACCCGGGAGTACATGAAGTCGAAGAGGCTGGGGTTCTCAGTGCCTCCGCCGATCGAGGCCGGCAGGAAGAAGGCGAACAGTGGTATCAGGTACAGGGGGATGAGAACCGCCAGACTGAACGGCCAGTTGGGGGCCTTGGCCCTGATCTTGTGGACATGGACCCTGGTGATGCTGCCCACGCCCAGGATGAGCGCGAAGGAACCCACGAGGGGGGCCCATTCCGTGTAGTAGTCGAAGACGTCCTGGGACGCCTGGTGGGGTATGAAGTACTGGATCATCATTATGAGACCGCCGAGCATGGCGATCATCAGCGGGACGTTCCTCTTCATGTCTGCACCTCCCTCCGCCCTACTCGAGGCTCGTTACGTCGACGAGCCCCTGGAGCTTCAGGAGCAGGGACTTCGACGGGTCGGCGGCTCCGCCCGTGAAGATGTCGACAATGGAAAGGACTATCCCGATCGTCACCAGGGCCATCACAATGCCCTTGCAGGCATCCTGGCCCTTCACGCCGCCGACCTGCTTGGGCTCGCGCCCCAGGTAAGCGCTGGCGGCGTAGAGCTCCTCGCCTATCAGCGTGTAGTCGCAGGTCGTGATGAAGAACGGCAGCTGGGTGATGGCGTCGGTGCCCGCGATCTGAATGGCCCCGGAGAGCGAGCCGGTCTCGGCCAGGAGGAGGGACTCTGCCCAGAACATGCCGAGGTAGAAGTTGGTGGCCGGCTTCTCGCGGGTCATGAGGCCGTTCACGGCCGCCACGTACGCGAACTGGCTGTCGGTGACGAAGAACACCGAGTTGGCCTCGTAGGAGTCGGGCCTGCCGGCCTCCATGTAGGCCTGCTTCACGGTCTCCTCGGCCACGGTATAGACGATCGGGTCGCGGTTGGGCACCCTCAGGGGGGTCTGGTACTCCGCGACCTTCTTCGCTACGCGGTTCAGGATGGTCAGGCTCGCGATCGTAGCGACGTCCTCGATGGACGAGAGGCCCGGGACGTACAGGATGGGCTTGCCCATCTCGGTGGCGCGGCCGATGGCCTCGTCGATGGCGTCGATGCCCGGGATCGGCCTGAGGTAGAGCTCGTGGCCCATCTGCGCCCTCTTGAAGTACAGGAAGATGAGGCCGATGAAGATGATGCAGCCTATGAGGACCTTGAGCTTCTCGGTGTGGAATATCTCGCCCTTCGGCGAGAAGTTCGGCGTCACCGCCGGCCCCTCGATCTGACGGCCGTCCAGGGTGAGGACGTCGACGCGGTACTCGTACTGCGTCCCCGGCTCCACGAGGAAGTCGGGGTCGTAGCCGTCGACTATCTCGGTTGGATCGCCGGAGGGGACGTTCTTCACCACCGCCCACTGCCCGCCGAGGCTGTCGGGGGCTCCGGGCGTCCTGCGCATGACGAGGTATGCCAGGACGCACTCGGGGTTTGGCGATTCGCAGAAGGAGAGGATCAGGTGATCGCCAGCGTCGTTGGGGAAGTCCTGGATCGTCAGCACCGTCGCGGGCCCGACCTCCGGAGGGGCCGCGACCTCAGGCTCCACGGTCGGGATGGCGGCAAGACTGTCGACGGTGACCGCCGCGGCGGCCTCGCCGGGATCCCCGGGCGAGGCCGTCTGGGCCGTGGCGGTACCGAAGGGCAGCGCCGCCACCAGGAGCAGCAGCTCGAGGTGTTTCAGCATAGACGCCTTTCGGTGGACTGTTGCGGACTACTTGAAGTACTCGATCAATATCTTCGAGACCTCGCCGCCCACGCGCGAGGTGGCGCCCGCCGTGCCGGCGCCGATGTGCGGGGTGGCGATGAGGTTCTCGCAGGAGACGAGCGAGAGGTCCTCGGGGGGCTCCTTCTCGAAAACGTCCGTGCCGGCCGCGAAGACCTTCCCGGATTTGAGAGCCTCGCCGAGCGCGACCTCGTCCACGGTGCCGCCCCTGGCGCAGTTTACCAGCACGACACCCTCCTTCATCATGTCGAACTGCTTCTTCGAGATGATGTGCCTGGTCTCGGGGGACATGGGGATGTGCAGACTGATGAAGTCGGCCTCGCGGCAGAGCGTGTCGAGGTCGACCTTCCTGGCATCGAGCGATCCGGCGTCGGTGACGAAGGGATCGTAGAAGACCACGTTCATCTCGAATGCGAGCGCCCTCTTCGCCACTTCGCGGGCTATCCTGCCGAAGCCGACGAGGCCGAGGGTGGAGTGCCACAGCTCGATGCCCTTGCTGAAGGCCTTCTTCTCCCACTTCCCGTCCTTGCAGGTGCGGTCGGCGCGGGAGATGAACCTGCAGCACGCGAGCATCTGGGCCATGGCGAGCTCTGCGACGGCCACGGAGCTGGCGCCGGGGGTGTTCATGACCTTCACACCGAATTCCTTCGCTGCCTCGGCGTCGATGTTGTCCATGCCCACGCCGCCCCTGACGACGAGCTTCAGCGTGCCGGCGGCCTTCTCGAGCACGGGCCTGGTCACCTTGGTGGCGCTGCGGACGACCATTGCGTCGAAACCCGGGATTGTCGCGACGAGCTCGTCGGGCGTCATGCCCGGCTTCTCCACCACTTCGTGACCCGCAGCCCTTATTTCGGCTACGGCATCCGGGGAGATGGGGTCACAGACGAGAATCCTGGCCATTTCAATCCTCCTGGCTGGGTCCACGGACTGCAAATGCGCATCAACCTATCCACGGGCGCCGTGAAAGTCAACGAGACGCCCTCGAAACCGCCCTGACGGCCGCGGATGCGACTCCCTCCGCCGTGAGGCCGAAGCGGGCGAATAGCTCCTCCGGCGATCCGCTCTCGCCGAAGCTGTCAGGCACTCCCACGGGCTCGACCGGCACCGGGCAGCGCAGGGCCATGAGCTCGGACACCGCTCCGAACAGCCCGCCCGCCTCCTGGTGATCCATGGCGGTCACGGCGCACCCGCAGCGGGAGGCCAGCTCGACCAGCAGATCGGCGGCCAGGGGCTTGATCGAGTACGCGTTGACGACCGCGGCCGAGATCCCCGAAGCCTGGAGCATCGAGGCAGCATCGAGGCAGATCCCGACCATGGCCCCCGCCGCTGCCAGGAGCACGTCGGATCCCTCCCTGAGAACGTCGGCCCCGCCGGGCACGACCCTGCATCCCTCGGGGCAGATCTCGGGAACGGGGTTCCTGCCGAACCTCACATAGAATGGCCCCTCCGTCTCCGCGGCCGTGATGGCGGCAGCCCTGGTCTGGTTAGAGTCGGCGGGCACGAGGACGGTCATCCTGGGCAGGACACGCATGACCGCCACGTCCTCCAGGGCCTGGTGGGTGGCCCCGTCGGGGCCCGCGCTCAGGCCGGCATGGGCTCCCCCGATCTTCACGCCGAGGCCCATGTGGCATACGCTCGTGCGGATCTGCTCCCAGGCCCGGCCCGCGCAGAACACGGCGTAGCTCTGCACGAAGGGCACGAAACCGGCCAGGGCCAGGCCCGCCGCCTCGGAGATCATCTCCTGCTCGCTCACGCCCACGTTGAAGTGCCGGGCCGGGAACCTGTCGGCGAATCTCTCGCCGCCTATGGACCGCGACACGTCGGCGTCGAGGAGGACGATTCTGTCGTCCCTGCCGGCGGCCTCGAGAAGGCCCTCGATCCAGCCCTCGCGTGTCGGTTTCAACTTCACGATCCCGCTCCGATCCCCCCGGCCGTCTCCACCGACTCGGAGAATCTCACATACGTGCCCTCCCTCGTCGGTTTCATCTTCATGGTCCGGCTCCGATCTCCGCCCGGGCCCTCTCGAGCTCGGAGGCGTCAGGGCACCTGCCGTGCCACGCGCAGCTCCCCTCCATGAACGACACGCCCCTGCCCTTCACCGTCCGGGCGCACAGCGCGACGGGCATGGAGACCGACCTGGCCTCGCGGAAGGCTTCCTCGAGCGATTCGAACGAGTGGCCGTCGAGTTCGATGGCATGCCAGCCCCAGGCATGCCATCTCTCCGATGCGGGCTTCTGCCGCTTGATCGAGTCGACCGGGCCGTCGAGCTGGACTCCGTTGCAGTCGACGATGGCGACGATGTTCCCGAGCACGGCGTGCGCCGCCCCGGCAGCGGCCTCCCAGACCGCGCCCTCCTGCAGCTCGCCGTCGCCGAGCAGGCAGTACACCCTTGCGGAGGAGCCCGAGAGCCTGAGGCCGCGCGCGAGCCCCACGGCCGCGGCGAAGCCCTGCCCGAGGCTCCCCGTTGAGGAGTCCAGCCCCGGGAGCCGGTGCATGTCGGGATGGCCCTGCAGCCTGGAGCCGAGGCGCCTGAGGGAGGAGAGCTCGCCCCGGGGCAGCATCCCCCGGGCGGCCATGACGGCGTAGAGCGCGGGCGCGGCATGGCCCTTCGAGAGGATGAACCTGTCGCGGCCGGCCCCGGCCCTCATCTCGCGGAAGAAGAGGTGGACGAGTATCTCCACGGCCGAGAGCGACCCGCCGGGATGGCCGGACCCCGCCGCGTGGATCATCTCGAGCACGTCGAGCCTGATCCGGGCAGCGAGGTCCGGAAGATCAGGAATCTCCACCCGGGAAACCGCCCTTCTCCCTTACTATCGTTATGGGAACATAACCCGTTAGGAGCACCTTGGGTTCGTCCATGCCGAAGTCCACCGTGAGCTGCCACTCCCCCCCGCGCCTGGCGGCCTTCACGACCAGGCCGAGGCCGTATCTGGGGTGATGGATCACGTTCCCCTTCGCATAGGTGACGATCGCGGGCGCCGCCTGCACCTCCGCGAAGGCTCCGGGCGCCCCGGCTGCGTCCCGTCCGCCGCCCGTCCCCGAATCCTGCGATCCCTCGAGCGAGAGTTCGCCGAGGAACCTGGAGGGCCCGCCCGCGCTCACCCCGGGCCTGGCCCTGTGCTGGGCCCACGTCAGGCACAGCCTTTCCATCGCGCGGGTCATGCCGACGTACAGCAGCCGCCTCTCCTCCTCCAGATCGTCCGGCCCGAACCTCCCGGCCCTTATGAAGGGAAGGAGCCCCTCCTCGACGCCGGCGACGAAGACCGTGCCGAACTCGAGCCCCTTGGCGCAGTGGAGGGTCATCAGGGAGAGCCTGTCCGAGCCGCTGTCGTAGGAATCGGAAGTGGTCATGAGGCTTATGGATGTGAGGAAGCCGGGCAGCCCGGCCCCGGGATGCAGCGTGTCGTACTCGGCGGCGGAGCGCCTGAACTCGTTGATGTTCTCGAGCCTGGACGAGCCTTCGACGCTGGACGGATCGAGGGCCTCCAGCATGCCGGACCCGGCGGCCACCGCGTCGACGACTTCGGAGGCCGGGGCTCCGTCCGCGACGAGGGAGGATGCGCCGGCTAGGAACGAGCCTAGGTTCGCGAGCGACGCCGCGGCGGCCCTGGGGAGGCCCGGGATCCTGTCGGCCCGCTTCATGAGTTCGTGCGGAGGGCCGCCCGTGGAGGAGAGGTGGGTGAAGAACAGGTCCCTGCTCCTGTCGCCAATCCCCCTGGCGGGCTTGTTGACGACCCTCGACAGGCTCACGGCGTCGCCCGGGTTGGCGAGCACCCTGAGCCACGCCACGATGTCCTTTATCTCCTCGCGCTCGTAGAACCTGAGCGAGCCGACGACCTGGTACGGTATGCCCGACAGCAGCGCCGCGCTCTCGAAGGCCCTGGACTGGGCGTTCGTCCGGTACAGCACCGCGATGTCGCCCGGCCTCACGCCGCGCGTGCCGAGGTCGGAAACCTCGCGCAGGATCCAGGCGGCCTCGTCCTCGGGGTTGCGCAGGCTCGCGACGGTGACCCGCTCACCCTCGGGGCGCTCCGTCCAGAGCACCTTGCCGTGCCTCCCCCTGTTGAAGGACACGAGGGACGAGGCGGCCCTGAGGATGGCGGGGGTGGACCTGTAGTTCCTCTCCAGCCTGATGATCCTTGTCCCGGGGAAGTCGTCGGGGAAGTCGAGGATGTTCGAGACCCTCGCCCCCCTCCACCCGTAGATGGCCTGATCGTCGTCACCCACCGCGCAGACCATGCTCCCGGGGCCGCCCAGGCTCCGCAGTATCTCCCGCTGCACCAGGTTGGTATCCTGGTACTCGTCGACGAGGATGTGCCCGAACATGCCCGAGTACCGCCTGCCCGCGTCGGCATCTTGACGGATGAATCCGAGGACCACCGTCAACAAGTCGTCGAAGTCGAACGCCCCGTTCCTCCGGAGCGCCCCGTCATAGGCGGTGTAGATGAGCGCTATCTCGCGCTCCATGTCGTTCCCCGCCTCCTCGACCGCCGTGGCGGGAGTGGTTATCGAGTTCTTCCACTTCGATATCCACGACTGGGCCGCCCCCGGGGTCACCCTGGCCTCCACCGGGGATCCCTTCAGCAGGCTGCGCAGCAGCGACTTCTGATCGTCGGAGTCGTAGATCGAGAAGTTCTCGGGCCATCCCCCGGCCGAGGCCTCGCGCCTGAGGATCCACGCGCAGACGGAGTGGAAGGTGCCCATCCTGACCTTCGGCGCATCCGACGGGGAGAGCTTCGCCACGCGCTCGGTCATCTCCCCGGCGGCCTTGTTTGTGAAGGTGACGGCCAGTATCCTCCTGGGCTCCACCACGCGGGCATCGAGGAGATGGGCGATCCTGCACGTCAGGACGCGCGTCTTGCCGCTGCCGGCGCCGGCGAGCACGAGCAGGTGCCCTCCGAGATAGCCGACGGCTTCGGCCTGTTCGGGGTTCAGTCCGGTTCCGTGCATGTCGGGGCTCCGGCTGGCAAGTAAGTTGCTTCCCTATGTGGCATGAACACTTCCAACAGGAGATCCGGATTCAGGGGAGCCGAGGCCATGAGGCCCGGCCTCGTGAGCTGGATCATACTGTTCCTCGGTTGCCTGCTGGTTCCGGCGTTATTCCTTCTCACGCGGATGCCGGTCTGACCCCTCCAGGGCCGTCTCCGCAGAGCAGGAATCGGAACCAGAACCCTCGGCGGGCGGCTGGACGACCCCACCAGCCGCCCGCAACCTCATCTCACCCATTATCCGAACGCTGCGGCTGAGACCCAGCCTGTCGGCTCCGGCCCCTATCATCGCGAGCGCGGCGTCCAGGTCGGCTATGCCGCCCGAGGCCTTCACGCGCAGCCTGTTCCCCACCGCCCGCCTGATCAGCCTCACGTCGCCGACAGTGGCGCCCCCGCTCGAGAAGCCGGTCGAGGTCTTCACGAACGAGGCGCCTCCGGCCTCGCAGACGGAGCACGCCGCGAGCTTCTCCGGATCCGTGAGCAGGCAGGTCTCGATGATCACCTTGACGGGCATGCCCGATGCGGCCCCGACCACGCGCGCGACGTCGGCCTCGGCCGCGGAGGCGTCCCCGTCCCTCAGGGCCCCGATGTCCAGCACCATGTCTATCTCGCCCGCGCCGTCGGAGACGGCGAGGGAGGTCTCGACGGGCTTCGACCTGCAGGCTCCGAGGGGGAAGCCGACCACGGAGCAGACCAGCACCCCGGTGCCCCTGAGCAGGGATGAAGCCAGCGCGACTCTGGAGGGGTTCACGCAGACGGTATGGAAGCGGTTCTCCGCAGCTTCGGCGCAGAGCGCGCCGATGTCGGCCGAGGTCGCCCCGGGCGAGAGCAGGGTGTGATCGATCATGCCCGCCAGGCAGGCGGGCGTCATTTCCATCCCGCGGACCTCGTGAACAGAAAGTCGACGCCTCCTGCCGCGACGTCCACGGTACCGCTCCAGACCGCCACCCCGCCCAGTTCGACCGAGAGGTCCCTGCGCCCTTCGGGCAGCGTGATCCTCGCGACGTGGATGCGTGCCGGAAGCGTAAGCCACGCCCTGAGGTCGGCCTGTTCGGTCGCCGCTCCGAGGAGGCTCGCGATGAAACCGGCGCCTTCGGCGAGAAGGCTGTCCTCGTCGCCTGTCAATTCTTCGACGGCCTCTTCGGCCCCCTCCGCGACGGCTGTTTTCACGATGGCCCTGGCCACCGCGCGCGCGAGGTCCCTCGCGGCCAGGTCCTCCAGGTTCCTCGAGGCTATGGCGGAGAGGTCCTCGGCGAGGAAGCCCTCCTCGGAGAGCCCTCCCGACCGCACGACGAGCCTGGGCGAGTCGTACCTGTAGTAGTGGATCGAGGGGACGGCTATCCTGACGAGCCTGTCCTCGCCCCATGACTGGACGGTGCTGGGCTGCCGGCAGGGTATCATCGACTCCTCGACGATCACGACATACTCGCCGTTCAGGCTGTCCGCCCCGACGTGCCAGGCGATGCCCGGCCAGCTCTGCGCGAATCCGTCATGCAGGTCGGAGAAACCCGGCAGGGCGGCCGAGACCCGCAGGATGTCTGCCTTGACGCGGTCCGGCACCCCGAGCCCGTACAGCCCTTCGTAGTCGGACTCGTAGATCTCGAGGCTGTTACGGTAGGCCACCAGGGCGTCGTCGAGATCACCGGTGCTCTCGTAGAGGGCTCCCATGAGATACCGGACGAACGCGTCGTCCCTGTAGCGCGAGGCCTCCTCGTAGCGCTCGCGGAGGACGCCCAGCTTGTAGCCCACCCGCCTGCACTCGACGAGGGCCTCCGAGGGCTGACCCAGCATCGTATAGCACGATGCCAGGCAGTAGTTTATGAAGACCCTCTCGTAGTCGGCCCCCCTGTAGGCACGGGTCAGGTCGCTTGTGAGGAGCGCGCCGGCCTCCTCGGCCAGGTCGGTGCCCACCAGCATGTCCGAGAGCCTGTCAGCCTCGAGCAGCAGCGGGATGGCCTCCGAGGGCCTTCCGGCCAGCCTGAGCAGGTTCCCCTTCTCCATCAGGAAGAGGAGCCTGTCACCCCCGGTGCTGTCGGGGAACTGCTCGTCGAACGACCTGAGCGCCTCTCCGGGCATGTCCGACGCGAGCCTCGACCTGACCGGCCGCATGGATTCCGTGTAGTCCACGGCGCAGCCCAGGGGCAGAAGGAGGAGCAGCGCTGCGAGGGCCTTCATCCAGCTCTCACCACTCCACTATCTTCTTGATCTCCAGGTTGCCCATCCAGGCCTTGCGGATGGTCTCGACGTCGGTCAGGTCGAGGGAGATCGTGTAGTACACGGCCCTGGTGTCCCCGCTCTCGTCGATGATCGAGTCGAGCGTGCCCATCATGATGTAGTCGGCCCCCAGCTCGCGCCCGAACTCGGCCGCAGTCTCGGGGGAGCCGAAGCGCTGCTGGTCCTCGCGCTCTCCGCGGATCTCGCCGCGCTCCGTCCTGGCGGCTACCACGTCCACGCGGCCTGACTCGATGAAGGCCCTCTCGATCTCGTTCATGAACACGTCGGTGGAGATGTGCTCGGTGGTGCGGTTGAGCACGCTGCCGACGACGATAACCGGCCTGTCGCCGCGCTGGTCGCCGTTGAAGTCGGTGAGCCAGGAGCCCGCCATGCAGATCTCGATCATCGAGTCCGCCACCATCCTCGCGTCGGTGTCGTTCCACCAGCCGCTCAGATCGGTGACGGTCTCCGGATCGGTCCTGGTGACCGTCCGCCCGCAGCCGGACACGGCGAGCAGGGTCGCGGAGGCCAGAGCGATCAGAAGCCTTCTGTCCACGGGTCGACCGTCCTCTCTCATCTCGATGCCGCCAGGGGCAGTGGCACCACTCCCCTGAAGGCCACGTTGAAGTAACCGCTGCCGGCATCTGCGATCCCGGTGCCGCCCGGGCGGAACAGCGTCGCGCAGGGGGCGTCGGCGCCACGCGCCACATCCGCCGGGGAACCCGGGAGCGAGCCGGTCCACTCCCACATCACGCGCTCGGAGGCGGTGCTGTATCCGGCGAACATGGCCTGCGTCGACAGCCTTCCGAGCATCGATCCCATCGACTCTTCCATCATGTCGGCATACGTGCTCATCACGGAGAACACGTCCACTTCGGCAACAAGGCCGTTCCTGGCAGCGAGGGCGAGCTCGGCCGCGGAAGGGAGCCTCCTGCCCTCGGATGCCAGGTAGCCCCTGGCGCCATCGAGGGTCAAAGAGGCCGCCGGCAGGGCCATGCAGGCCTGGGGCACGGTGAGCCCCGAGCCCGAGGCGTCGCCCGTGAACGGGGTGTATCTCAGGAACTGGAAGTTCTCGTCATACTGACCGGTGATGACGGCCGCGAGCCCCTCCCCGTCCGTGAAGGCCCCGTTGAGCCAGGGCAGGACATCTTCGTAGGACACGGCCGCGGAGTCGACGTAGAAGGACGGAACGGTGCACGTGACCCCGTCTACGGTGATGGTGTCGCCCGGCACGAAGGCCATCCCGGATGGAGGCTCGGGTATGAGGCACCGCGGGCAGAAGGCTTCGTCGACTCCGCCTCCGCACGAGGGGCACACCCATGCCGCCGAGAGAACGAGAAGGATGAAGGCAGTCAAGTCTCCAAGCACCTCCAGGGCCAGTTGCCGGGCCCGCCCTCCGGTACTACCTGACCGGCCGGGCGCGGTTCCAGCGCTTCGGGGCCGTCAGAACGAGGCCCCCAGCGAGACGTAGTGCACGGGCTTCTCCGAGACGCCCGAGAGGTCGGTGGCCCAGGCCGTGTCCTCCCTCAGCAGGAATATGCCCAGATTCGCCCTGAAACCGAAGCCGAAGCCCATCCCGATGTCCTCCAGCCTGAACCCGTCGTCGGCTTCGACCCCCACGAAGGAGGACGGGTCGTCGAAGGCCGTTCCCGCGTCGGCGAAGATGACGCCCCTGATGCTCGAGAAAGTCATCGGGAGGGGAGCGTCGATCGAGAGCGTCCTCACGAAGGGCACCCTCAGCTCGACTGAGGTCGAGACGTAGTTCCTGCCGGAGAGCTCTGTGTAGTCCAGGCCCCTGAGCATGTCGCCGTAGTTCGTGTAGAACCCGAGGATGTCCTCGAACTCCTCCGTCTCGCCGGTCATCACCCTGTGGGGCACGGCGCCGCCCACGAGGAACCTCTGGGGCTCCGAACCCCAGCTCGACGCCCCTGCGACCCTGAGGGCGAGGGAGCTCCGCGAACTCATCCAGACGTACTTCCTGAGGTCGGCCGAAACCGTGGTGTACTGCACCATGCCGTCCCATCCGGGGGCAGCCTCGACGCCGACGGAGAGCCTCTCGCCGAGCCTGGGGCCCACGTGGTCCCACAGCGCGGTGTCGACCACGAACCTGGCGAAGAACGACAGGATGTCCGAGGCGTAGTCGGCGTCGGAGTTCCAGACCCCGTCCCTCGTGATGTGCCTGAAGTCGACCCCGCCCAGGGCGTTCACGGCCATCGTGAACGGGTACCTGACCACCGCCCCGCCTCCGGTGTCCACGTCGCGGACCTGCTCGAGATGGTCGTCGGGGAACCTGAAGAGGTACTGGGTCGACTCGCGGAAGACGTATCCGCCGTAGTCGGCCCTGTGGGGCATGTAGGTGTAGTAGACCGCCGCGTCGGCATCCTCGACCGGCCCGTTGAAGTTGCCGTTGAGCACCACCTGGTGGTGCGCCAGCACGTCGCTGAACACGAAGGTCGTGTAGCCCTCGAAGCCGGAGTAGGAGTCGTAGCCGGCCAGGGCGCTGACGTAGTCGGTCGAGAGAGTGGGGGTGTAGGGCGCGATCCTGACGGGCTGCCCGGCCACGGCCTCCACCGGGGCCGTACGGGCCGGGGCCTCCTCCACAAGGGCCTGCATCGCGCCCGTGCGGTTCGATGAGCCGTCCCGCGGATCGGCGGGCGAGGGCTCCTGGGCGATCCGGTCCAGGACCCCGTAGGCCAGATAGACCCCGTAGCCCGGCCAGCTCACCGACGTGAACGAGAGCACCCTGCCGGAATCGGCCCAGGAGGGCGAGTCGATGGATGTGTAGAGGTTGGAGAGGCGCCTCACCGCACCGGTCGAATCGCACAGGAAGAGATCGGGGAGGCCGCCCGGGTTCCCGAGGAAGGCGATGCCTTCCGGAGTGTCCGCCGGATACCTGATCTCGCTGGTCTCCCTGTGGACGACCTCGAACGAGGGCTCTCCGCCGGCGGCGCCCGGATCTATTCGGAGGACGGCCCAGGAACCGCTGCCCGGCTCCTCCGACGCTGCCAGGATGGTCGATCCGGACCAGGAGATGTCGCGCTCGCCGTCGGGCGTGTCCGTCACGCGCCGCGGAAGGCCCCCGTCCCAGACGAAGACGTCCGTGGCCGCCGCCGATCCGTCCATGCCGCAGAAGGCTATGGCCCTGCCGTCGGGTGACCAGACAGGGTCCCGGATCAGGTCCATCCGGAAGGGGAGCTCCTCGGTGCCCCCGGGGGTGGAGATGAGGAGCATGTCGGAACTGACGCCGTGGACGGCGATCGCGAGGGAGTCGCCGCCCGGCGAGAACCCGCAGACCCTGTAGGCCGGAGAGATGCCGGTGTTGGAGAGCCCGCCGGAGGACACGCACCGCCTTATCACCTCGCCCGTCACGGCCGACCTGACCACCACCGAGTATCCGCCCCTGTAGCCCTCGACGCCGGCCACCATCGAGCCGTCGCGGGAGATGACTGTCACCGCCTGGGTGAGGTTGCCGTGGTCTCCGTCCTCGATGACCCTTCCCAGGTCGGACGGGTTCTCGCGCGTCGCGAGCTGGGCCCAGTAGGTCTCCCTCGCCCATTCCTGGAACCTGGCGTCGAACTGGGCCAGGCTCATGTCGAAAGCCTCCTCCACGGCATCCGGGAGCCCTCCCCTGTCGGCGATGTTCCGGACGAACTCGTGGAACCGGTCGATCCCGTACCTCTCGACCATGAAGCGGTAGATGGCCTGCCCCTCGCGGTAGACGAGATAGTCGCCGCGGTTGGACAGTTCCTCTATCGAGACGATCTGGCCCGTGATGATCATGTCGCGGAACTCCGCCTCGGAGGCGGGGTCCCAGCCGGCGGACGTGTACTCTGCCAGGCCCTCGATGGTCCAGAGCGGGGTCGTGCTCATGATGATGTCCTGCAGGCTCCGCCTGTAGAGCATGTCGAAGACGTAGGCGTGGTTGATCTCGTGGGTCAGGACATGCCTGAACTCCGTCCACGAGCCGGTGAAGGGCACCACGACCCTGCCCTTGAAGTACTCGGTGAAGCCCCCCACGGCCTCGTCTATCTCGGAATCGATGATCGGGGTCTGGCGGAACGAGCCGGGGGACGGGTAGGCTACCACGGGGACGGGATGCTCGGGCAGGAACCCGAACTCGGCCGATAGCTCGTCCAGCTCCGCGGATGAGATGGCGAGCACGCTCTCGGCCAGGGCTTCGCACCCCATGGGGTAGTAGAGGTCGACCCGGGGGGAGGAGATAGTCCACCATTCGTACCCCTCGATCTGGATCTTGCTCCTCCCGTAGGAGGTGGCGGAAGCGACCGAACAGGCGACGAGCAGAGCGGTGGTGCAGACTTTCATTCATCGCCTCCCCTGGCTGTACCGGACCCCTCGACGAGGCTATACTGACGCCCGACTGAAAAGGTCCCGGAAAGGGAATATGACGACCGACGCCCCGATCCGCTCTGCAGCCCCCGGATTCGCCCTGGCCGCCGCCCTCTCGGCGGCGCTGGCGGCTTCCGCATGCTCGAAGCCGGGCGGGAACGCCATCCCGGGGGAGGACAGGGAGTACCTGGAGAACTGGGCATCAAGGCTGGCCCCCTCTATGGTGCTGCCCGAAACCTGCGCGCCTGCGCCCGACACGGCCGGCATCTCCGAACTGATAGCGCTGTGCGATGCGAACCCGGACTACTATCTCTATTTCTACGGCTGCCTGAAGGATTCGATCTCGTCTGTGACGCCCCCGGACCCCGGCTGCCTGACCGACACCGTACCGGAGATCCGGATGCCCGATTCGCTCACGAACCGGGCTGGTTCACCCTGAGGAACAGCCGGGCGACGTCGCGCCACATTATAAGCACGAACAGAGCCAGTATGAAGAGAACGCCCACCTGCTGCATGACCTGGATCGCCCGCCCCGAGAGCCTCCTCCTCGTGATACCCTCGTAGAGGAGCAGAAGCATCTGCCCTCCGTCGAGGATCGGGATCGGGAGGAGGTTGAAGCACATGACGGCCAGCGAGATGCCAGCCACGGCCTCAAGGAGCCTGCCCAGCCCCTTTCCGGCCTCCTGGTCGAGGGTCTCGGCGACGAAGATCGGCCCTCCGGACATCTCGACCAGCTCCCTGGGGCGCGAGAAGACCGTGGCCAGCGACCTGAAGATCATCACGGCCCCGCCGGTGGCCGACTTCACCGAGTAGAGAAGGGCTTCGGGCACGGGATACCTGAGATTCTCGACCGGGGTGCTCGCCACGACGCCGATCCTTACCATACCCTCGATCTCCACGGGGCGCAGTCTGGCGGTGTAGACCGAACCGTCCCGCATGTACCCGATCGTCATCTCACGGCCGCGGGCGCCTTCGACCATCCCCAGAAGGTCGGACCATGAGCCGACCGTGTCTCCGTCGACGGTGAGCACGCTGTCGCCCGCCCTGATGCCGGCTTCGTAGGCCGGCATGCCGATGAGGCTCTCCCCCACCACCGGGGGGAGCATCGGGACGAAACCCGGCGTCTCCTCCAGCCCGCCGAGGCCGTATGCGGCCGTGACCCTGCCCGATGCAGTCCCGACGGTGATCTCGCCCGACAGGTCCCCGGACATGGCGGCGGCCACGGCGGCGTAGTCGGCGGTCGGGACGCCGTTCACCGCCAGCACGGTATCCCCAGGCGCCAGGCCGAGGAGGTTCCCGCCCTCCCCGACGATGTTCGAGAAGACCGAGACCTGCTGCCCCACGACTGCCAGGACGAGGAAGAAGAGGACGATCGCGAGGAGGAGGTTGAAGAGCGGGCCGCAGGCGGCCGTGAGCAGCCGGAGGTACCAGGGGCCGTCGGGAGCGGTCTCGCCGGATGTCCCGAGGTCCACCTTCACGTAGCCCCCGAGCGGGATCGCGCCGATGCAGTACTCGGTCTTCCGCCCCCTGATCTTCACGATGTGCGGGGGGAAGCCCATCGAGAACCGCTCGACCGGCAGGCCCGAGAGCCTGGCCGCGACGAAGTGCCCGAGCTCGTGGAAGAAGATGATCGCACCGAATCCGGCGATGGCCGCCAGCACCGTCAGCATGAGCCCTCCAGGAAGGCCCGGGCCAGGGCCCTGGCCTCCTCGTCAGCATCAACAATATCCCGATATGAGCGTGCCGCCCGGGGAGCCGTGCGCTCGAGAACGTGCTCGATCACGCGGGCGATCCCGCCGAAGAGTATCCTTCCCGCGAGGAAGGCCGCAACGGCCTCCTCGTCGGCGGCGTTCGCGGCGGCGGGTGCCGTGCCCCCGAGCCTGCCGGCCCCCTTCACGAGCCCGAAGGCGGGGTATCTCCGGGGGTCTATCTCCCCGAAGCGGAGGGCTGGCCAGTCAGCGGGCGAGTCGTCCGCGACGAGCCCGGGGGCGCCCCCGCCGAGGAGCGCGTACTGGACGGGCAGGCGCATGTCCGGGGTGCCCATGAGCGCCTTCCAGGAGCCGTCAGCGAGCCTCACGAGCGAATGCGCGATGCTCTGGGGATGGAGCACGGCGTCGACGGGGATGCCGGGGAAGAGCCACTCGGCCTCCAGGACCTCGAACGCCTTGTTCACCAGCGTAGCGGAATCCACCGTGATCCTCGGCCCCATCCTCCATGTGGGATGTGCGAGCACCTCCGCGGGGCCGGCGCCTTCGGCGGCCTCCGGAGACGCGTCGCGGAGGGCGCCTCCGCTCGCGGTCAGCGTGATGCCCAGGGGTCTGACGGCCTCCCCCGCCAGGCATCTCGCGATGGTGCTGTGCTCGCTGTCGACGGGCTCCACCAGACCCCTGGCGACATGCCCCTCGAGCAGGCACCCTCCGGTGACGAGGCTCTCCTTGTTGGCAAGGGCCAGAGGTAGCCCGCGCGAGGCCGCCATGAGGCTGGCCCGGAGCCCTGCGAACCCCGTGATCGCATTGAGTACGATGTCGCAGCCGTCGAGCGCCCGTTCGAGGATGCCCTCCCCGTCGGATGCCACGTCGGGACGGATCGCGGCCGGGAATGCGGAGGGGAACTCGGCCGACTGCCGGGCGAGGAGCGCCGTGTTCGACCCGCAGACAAGGGAGTGGACGGAGAGAAGGCCGGGGTTGGCGCGCACCACGTCGAGCGCCTGGACCCCGATGGACCCGGTGGACCCGAGGATCGCCACCCTCCTCACGAGACCGCCCCCGCCGCCATCGCGAAGAGCAGCGCAACCGGCGCGGCCGTGGCGATGCTGTCCGTCCTGTCGAGGATACCCCCGTGCCCCGGCAGGAACGTCCCCGAGTCCTTCACGCCGGCGTCCCTCTTGAAAGCCGATTCCAGAAGGTCGCCGAATGCGCCGGCAAGGCCGCACGAGAACCCCGCTGCGGCCAGGGTCGCCGTTCCCAGCGGCACGCCTCCGGCAAGGCCGAGCGACATCGCGGCGGCCGTCGATCCGGCGAGGCCCGCCGCGAGACCCTCGACGGTCTTGCCCGGGCTTATACCGGGCGCCAGCCTGTGCCTGCCGAAGGCGCAGCCCGCGAAGTACGCGGCCGTATCGCCGGCCCAGCAGGAGACCAGGGGCAGCAGTGCGAGCCAGGGGCCTTCGGAGCCCGCCCGCAGCCTTGCGATCGATCCGAGGCCCAGCGCCCACAGCATCGACATCCAGCCTGCCCCGGCCACCCCGGGGATCGATCCGCCGGGATCGCCCTTCCTCATCATCGGTATCGCGAGGATCAGGCCGGGAAGAATCAGGGCGAAGGCCCCGAACCGAGGTAGCATGGCGAAGCAGACAGCCGCTGAGGCGGTGGAGACGGCCTGCGCGATGCGCTCGGCGGCTCCGGCGGAGGGGGATGCGAGCCTCGAGATCTCGCAGCCTGCGCCCGCGGCGGCCAGGGCGCACAGCACGATGGTCGGGGCGGATCCGGGCCAGTCGGGCAGGATGGCCAGGAGCACGGCCGCCAGGGCGGCGAGGGCTCCGGCCGAGCGCCTCGCGAGGGCTGGGAACCGGGCGGTCACGCGAGTCCGCCGAAGCGTCTCTGCCGCGCCGAGTAGACCCTCAGGGCCTCGTCGAGGTGCTCCTTCCTGAAGTCGGGCCACAGCACCTCCGGAAAGTGGAACTCGGAGTAGGCGCTCTGCCAGAGCAGGAAGTTGGAGATCCTCTGCTCGCCGCTGGTCCTGATGACGAGATCGGGGTCGGGCACGTCGGGCAGGTAGAGCCTCCGCGAGATCGCCTCCTCGTCGACGGCCGACGGATCGAGGGCACCCGAGGCGACCTCTGCGGCTATCCTGCGGGCCGCGTCGGCGAGTTCCGCCCGGCCTCCGTAGTTGAGCGCGAGGATGAGCTGCAGGCCTCCGTTGCCCTCGGTGCGCCGTATGGCCGATAGGAGGTCGCTGCGCGGCCCTGCCGGCAGGCCTTCCAGCCTGCCCATGGCCCTTATCCTGACGTCCTTGCGTTCGAGTTCCTCGAGGTTGCGCCTTATGAACGAGCGCAGGAGGCTCATGATGAGAGAGACCTCGGCCCTGGGGCGGCTCCAGTTCTCGGTGGAGAAGGCGAAGAGCGTGAGGTGGCCGACTCCGTTCTCGCCGCACCATTCCACGGCCTGGTGGATCGAGGTCTCGGCGGCCCTGTGCCCCTCGGTCCTGGCGAGCCCCCGGCTCCGGGCCCACCGCCCGTTGCCGTCCATCACGATAGCTATGTGGACCGGAGGGTTCAACCTAGACCTCCGTGATCTCCTCTTCCTTCGCCTTGAGGATGCGGTCGATCTCGGAGACGGAGCCGTCGGCCACCTTCTGGACCTCCTCGAGCAGCCTCTTCTCCTCGTCCTCGGAGACCTCGCCGTTCTTCCGCGCCTTGTGGACGGCGTCGTTCCCGTCCCTCCTGAGGTTCCTGACCGCGGTCCTGCCCTCCTCGGCCATCCGGCGGACCATCTTGAGCAGGTCCTTCCGCCTCTCCTCCGAGAGCTTGGGGATCGGGATGCGGATCACCTGTCCGTCGATCGCGGCCCTGAGGCCCAGCTCGCTGGACTCCACGGCCTTCACGATGGCGGCCGCGGTGGACTGGTCCCAGGGCTGGATCACCAGCATCCTCGGCTCGGGGGCCGATATTCCCGCGACCTGCCTGAGAGGCATGGCCGAACCCCAGCATTCCACCCTGATGTTGTCGAGGAGTGCGGGGCTGGCCTTGCCCGTCCTGATGCCGGTCATCTCGCGGGACGTGTTGGTGACCGTCTTCTCCATCTTCTGGCGGATCTCGTCGTTCAGTCCTGACATTCCAGCGACCCCTCTCCTACGAGCGTGCCCGTGGAACCGTCCCGCAGGGCCCTTGAGACGCCGGCGGGATCCGTTGAGTCGAAGACGAGGAACGGCAGCGAGTTGTCCCTGCAGACCGCCACGGCCGCCGCATCCATCACGCCGAGCCCCCTCGAGAGGACCTCGTCCCAGGAGAGCCGCGCGAAGCGCCTGGCCCCGGGATGGAGCTTCGGATCCATGTCGTAAACGCCGTCGACCTTTGTTCCCTTGAGGAGCAGCCTGCACCCGGTCTGGACGGCCCTGAGCGCCGCGGCCGTGTCTGTCGAGAGGTACGGGTTGCCGGTGCCGCCCGCGTAGATCGCGATGGCCCCGGAATCGAGGACGCGGGACGCCTCGTCGTGAGAGTAGGTGGTGAGGCCCTGCACCGCGAAGGCCGTGAGCACCGACGCGCGTCCGCCGGCCTTCTCGACCGCGTCCTGCATGGCGATTGCGTTGATGACGGTGGCCAGCATCCCCATCGAGTCGGCCCTGTTCCGGGAGATGGAGGCGGCGGCAACGCCTCTAATGACGTTGCCGCCGCCGATCACGACTCCGAGGCTCCAGCCCTCGCGGGCGACCTTCACGAGCTCGCCCGCGTAGGCGGCTAGGGCTGCGGGATCGAGGCCTGATCCCCGGCCGCCGGCGAGCAGCTCACCGCTCAGCTTGAGAAGGATCCTCCCGGACGGAGGGTCCCCCGCCATGTCAGGAACCTATCTGGAAGCGGGCGAAGCGTCTGATCACGACGTTCTCCCCGATCTTCGCGACCAGGGCCTTCCTCACGTCGGCCACCTTGCCGGCGGATGCGTCGTGTATCCACTCCTGGTCGAGGAGGCAGGCCTCCTCGAAATACTTCTCGAGCCTTCCCTCGACGATCTTCTCGATGATCGCCTCGGGCTTGCCGGTCTCGCGGAGCTGGGCCCTGTAGATCTCCTTCTCGCCCTCGACCGTCTCGGGGGGGATGTCCTCCCTGCTGACGGCCACGGGCTCGAATGCCGCGATCTGCATCGCGACCTGCCTGCAGAAGGTCTGGAACTCGGCGGTCCTGGCGACGAAGTCGGTCTCGCAGTTCAGCTCGAGCAGGACACCGTGCTGGCTGCCCTCCAGGTACGAGGTGACCAGCCCATTGCTGGCGGTGCGCTCGGCGCGCTTGGTGACGCCCTTGGCGCCGTGGACGCGCAGGATCTCCACCGCCTTCTCGAAGTCGCCCTCGGCTTCCTCGAGGGCCTTCTTGCAGTCCAGGACTCCGCCGCCGCTGATCTGCCTCAGCTCCTTGACCATGCTGGCATCTATGTTCATTCGGCTTCTTCCTTTCCTTCGGCCTCGGCCGGCCTGCCCGCCGCCCGGACCGGATCCCTGCCCTCGTTGCCCAGCAGGCATGCATCCGCCAGGGTGCCCACGAGGAGGGATATCGACTTGATCGCGTCGTCGTTGGCAGGGATGGGATAGTCGACTTCGTGCGGGTTGCAGTTGGTGTCGACGAGCCCGATGCAGGGGATGCCCAGCCGCTTCGATTCGAGGACGGCTATGTGCTCCTTCTTGATGTCGACGACTATGACCGCGCCGGGGAGGTCCCTCATCGACCTGATGCCGCTGAGGTACTTTGCCAGCTTTTCCTGTTCGCGGGACTTCTGCAGCAGCTCGCGCTTGGTGAACCTGGCGGCCGAGCCGTCCTTCTCGAAGGCTTCGAGCTCCTCCAGCCTGAGCACGCTCTTGCGCACTGTGGCGAAGTTGGTGAGGGTGCCGCCGAGCCAGCGCTCGGTCATGCTGTGCTGCCCGCACCTCTCGGCGTGCTCCCTGACGCACTCGCGGCCCTGCTTCTTGGTGGCCACGAACAGGATGCTCCTGCCGGAGGAGACCGTGCGGGTGACCAGGTTGACGGCCTCTTCGAGGGTGGAGCGGGTCTTCTCGAGGTCGATGATATGGATCCCGCCGCGGGCCATGAAGATGAACGGCTTCATGGCGGGGTTCCACCTCTTGACCTGGTGGCCGAAGTGCACTCCGGCCTCGAGCATATCGGGCGTGCTGGGAATCTTCACCTGAGGGATCCTTTCGGTTGATCCGCCGGCGGTCCCCCGTGCCGTCCGGAGATACGGACACCGTGGCACGGCTTCTCCCGCCGTGTGTGATATCCGGAAGTCCGCCGCCGGGGCCGGACGAAGCCGGCCCCGGCGGCAGGCGCCGGGTTAACGCTTGGAGAACTGGAAGCGCTTGCGGGCCTTCTTCTGCCCGTACTTCTTGCGCTCCACCTCCCTGGGATCGCGGCTGAGCATGCCCTGTGACTTCAGGGAATGCCTGAATTCCGGATTCATGGAGACGAAGGCCCTTGCTATGCCGAGCCTGATCGCCCCGGCCTGTCCCGTGAGGCCGCCTCCGGCCACGTTGATCACGAGGTCGAAGGAATCGCGGCCCTTCACTATATCCAGGGGCTCGAGCGCGTGCTCGAGCTGCCAGAGATCGCAGAAGAACTCGGCCGGCTCCCTGTGGTTTATCACGACGAGCCCGCGTCCGGGTCTGAGGTAGCACCTGGCGGTAGCCGTCTTCCGCCTGCCCACACCTATGTACTGCT
>JAKLEF010000010.1 GCA_022703195.1 Candidatus Fermentibacterota bacterium
ACGGGTCCGAAGCGGTAGAAGCGTCCCTCCGAGACCGTGATGGAGAGGCGGAGGTGCCGCCCGTCCTCCATCGTGCTGCGCTCGACCCCGAGGACCCTTGCGTCCGGATATCCGTGATCCCAATAGTATCTCTCGATCTTGCCCAGGTCCTCGGCGAGGTCGGACTCCCTAAGGCGCCCCGAGCGCCAGAACGAATCCTGCTTCGTCTTCATCTCGCCCCTGAGATCGCCGTCGTCGAACACGGTGTTGCCCTCGAACACGATCTCGCCGACCCTGACGTCGGGCCCCTCCGTCACATCGAAGACCAGAGCGCACCTGCCCCCGGCATCGGGCGCGTCCCAGCGGGCGTCGACGGTGGCGAAGTGCCTGTGCTTCTCGGCGAGGAGGGCCAGGATGGTCATCCGTGCGTCCTCGACATCCATGAGGGAGACGGTCTGTCCCGGGAACAGGAACAGCGAGTCCCTCACGTCCTCCTCGTCCATGCAGTCGAGACCCGTGATGGAGAAGTCGCTCAGGATCCTGTTCTCCTCGACGCAGATCCTCAGGTCGACCAGCCCGGAGGACGAGTCGGCCAGGATCTCGATCGCCGAGAAGTACCCCAGGTTGAAGAGGTTCCTCAGGCCGTCCGCGGCGGCATCGGACGCGTACGGCATGCCGGTCTGGAGCCCGAAGGTCCTGACGATCAGGGAGTCGGTAACGAAAGCATTACCCTCGACGCCGACGCTGCCGATGGTTCCGGCACCGGACGCGGCGGCGGCCGTGATGAGAATGAGGAGAGCCTTCAATTCGACGTTCTGCCTGTTGCCGTGAGCGCCTCCCGGTCCGTCATTCCGTCCCGGGCCTTCAGGAACAGGAGATGGTCGTCCGCCCTCTCTGCCACTATGTGATCCCCCCTGGTGAACTCGCCCTGGAGGAGAGCTTCGGTGAGCGGGTCCTCCACGAGTCGCTGTATGGTCCTGCGGAGATGCCTGGCCCCGGAGGACGGGTCGAAACCGAATTCTGCCATCAGTTCCCTGGCCGACGGGCTCAGGACGAGGTCGATCCCGAACTCCAGAAGCCTGCTCCTGACCTCCTCGAACTGGATCCCGACGATCCCGTCGATCTCCTCCCGTCCGAGCTGGTTGAAGACGACGATTTCATCGAGCCTGTTGATGAACTCCGGCGAGAAGAACCGCCTCACGCCGTCCATCATCAGATCCCGCTGGCGGCGGTTCCTGTCGGTGTCGGACTCGTTCGAGAACCCGGGGTGCCCGACGCCCTGGAGCTCCTTCGACGCCAGGTTGCTGGTCATTATCAGGATCGTGTTGGAGAAGTCGACGTGCCTGCCGTAGCTGTCCGTCATGCATCCGTAGTCCATCACCTGCAGGAGCATGTTGAACAGGTCCGAATGGGCCTTCTCGACCTCGTCGAAGAGCACGACCGAGTACGGCCGCCTCCTGATCTTCTCGGTGAGCTGGCCCCCGTCGTCGTAGCCCACATATCCCGGGGGGGCTCCGACCAGCCTGGAGCCCGAGAACTTCTCCTGGAACTCGGACATGTCGATGCGGATCAGGGCGCTGGTGTCGCCGAACACCTTCTCGGCGATGACCCTTGCGGTCTCGGTCTTGCCGACCCCGGAGGGCCCCATGAAGAGGAAGGCGCCGGATGGCCGGTGCGGGTCCTTGAGGCCGACCCTGCCCCTCCTGATCGCCCTCGCGATGACTCCGAGGGCTTCGTCCTGCCCGACGATCCGGGAGGAGAGATGCTTCTCGAGATCCCTGAGATGCGCGAGCTCGCTCTCGGTCATCCTGTTCACGGGGATGCCGGTCATGTCCGACACCACCTCGGCCACCAGGTCGACCGTGACTATCCTCCTGTCCTCTGAGGACAGCCATTCGTTCCTCGCGGCGGCCAGGACTGCCTGCTTCTTCTCGACCTCGAACCGGAGCTTCATGGCCTCCTCGAAGTCGCACATCTCGGTGGCGCGGGTCATGTCCGACTCCATCAGCTCGATCTCGTGTTCGATCTGATCGAGCCCCGGCGGCATCGCCGATGCCTGGAGCCTGGTCTTGGCGCCGGCCTCGTCCATGACGTCGATCGCCTTGTCCGGCAGGAACCTGCCGCTTATGAACCTGTCGGCCAGGCTGGCGCAGGCATGCACGGCGTCGGGCAGGAACTCGGCTCCGTGGTGCTCTTCGTACTTGCTCCTGAGTCCGTCGAGGATCTCGACCGTGAGCGCCACCGTGGGCGGATCGACCGGAACCGGCTGGAATCGCCTCTCGAGGGCGCCGTCCTTTTCGATGCGCCTCCTGTACTCGTCGAGGGTGGTCGCCCCGATGCACTGGAACTCGCCCCTTGCCAGCGCCGGCTTGAGCAGGTTGGCCGCGTCGATGGCGCCTTCGGCCGCTCCCGCGCCCACGATGGAATGTATCTCGTCGATGAAGAGGATGATGTTGCCGGCTTCGGATATCTCCTTGAGCAGGACCTTGAGCCTCTCCTCGAACTGACCCCTGTACTTGGTGCCGGCGATCACCCCGGCCATGTCCAGGGCCATCAGCCTCCTGTCGCGGAGGGGCGGCGGCACGCGGCACGAGATGATGAGCTGCGCGAGGCCCTCTACGATGGCGGTCTTGCCCACCCCCGGTTCGCCTATGAGCACCGGGTTGCACTTCTTCCTCCTGCAGAGGACCTGGATGACCCTCGAGATCTCCTTCTCGCGGCCGATGACCGGATCGAGCGAGTTCTCGCCCGCCATGGCGGTGAGGTCGCGGCAGAAGAACTCTAGGGCGGACGTGGATTCCTCCTCGGACTTCTCGTCCCTTCCGCGGGGCAGGTTCTGGAGTTCGGTGACCGCGCGGTCGAGCAGCACTCCCCGCTCGCGGAGGAGGTTCGCGGCCATGCAGCTGGATACGGCGATGAGCCCCAGCAGGATGTGCTCGGTTCCGACCGTCTGGTGGTTCATCAGGCTCGACTGCCTGTTGGCCTCGTGGAGGACCAGCCGTGCCTTGGTCGTCCAGCCAACCTCGTGAGTGGGGATGGTGATCCCCGACGGCTTCCTGATGTAGCTCTCGAGGCGGACCCTCAACTCGGACGTGTTGACGCCGAGGGCATGCAGTATCGAGATGGCGGTGGAACCCCTGACGGAGAGCAGGCCGAAGAGCATGTGCTCGGAGCCGACCTTGGCCTGCCCGTACTTGCTGGCCTCGGTGCGCGCTATGTTGATCGCCGCCCTGGCTCTCTCGCTGTACTGCTCGGGCAATCGATACCTCCGTGGAATCGTGGCTGTCTACGGAATATACTGGCAACGCGCCCAGGGGTTCCTGCCTGCAGCGCGGGGATGATACCCGGTACCGCCCCGGCCGGGCAAACTCAGCCTTCCCGGATCAGCAGCCCCGATGCCAGCCGGTAGGCCCTGTCGGACCCCGCGGCGAGAACCGCGGAATGCGTGGCGAGGACGAAGGCCTGTCCGTGATCGTGCGCGAGCTGCCCGATCAGGTCCCTCAGCCTCTCGCCGTTCACGGGATCGAGATTGCCTGTGGGTTCGTCGGCCAGGACCACGTCCGGCCGGGCCACAAGGGCCCTTGCCATGGCCGCCCTCTGCCTCTCGCCGCCCGAGATCTTCGAGGGGAACCTGCCGGTCAGACCTTCGAGCCCCACCTCGCGGAGGATCGCCGACGCGGCCTCCTCGGCCTCTGCCTTCGCCCTTCCCGCTATCAGGAGGGGGATAGCGACGTTCTCGAGGACCGTGAACTCCTCCATGAGGTGATGGAACTGGAACACGAACCCGAGTCTCCTGTTCCGGAGCGCCGCCCTCCCGCCCTCCGGGGAGAGCCAGGCATCGATTCCGCCGATCAGGACCGAACCGGAATCGGGGGGTTCCAGGACACCCAGGATGTTCAGGAGCGTGCTCTTCCCCGAGCCGCTCGGGCCGGTGACCGCCACGATCTCGCCGGGGGCGGCCTCGAAGTCGATCCCGCGAAGCACCTCGAGCACCGCGCCGCTCTCGCGGTAGGACTTCCTGATCCCCCTGCAGGAAAGGGCCGGTGCATCACTCATGCCGCACGCATTCCGCGGGGGGGACGGACAGGGCCGAGGCCGCCGGGAGCGCCGAAGCGGCCAGGCAGGCCGCGATCGTGGCGCCCATGGTGAGCAGCCAGGTGCCCGGATCGACCCTGGCGACGAGAGTGTCCACCCAGTAGACCGAATCCTCCAGGTGCAGGGGGACGAGCCTGTTGACGGCGAGGATCGCGAGGGCCGCGAAGGCGGAACCAGCCAGGCAGCCGGACACTCCCAGGATGAGACCCTGGAGGAAGCCGATCCCCAGGATGTGGCCAGGGGTGGCGCCCATCGCCCTCAGGACGCCCGTGTCCCTGCGATGCTCCAGCGCGATCATCGCAAGCGCGCTCGACAGGTTGAGCAGGGCCACTACGGTGATCAGGGCGAGCACCACAGTCATGCCGAACCGTTCCAGCCCGAAGGCCCGGAAGAGGTTCTCGTGCCTGGTCAGGAAGGCCTCGGCCTCCATGAACCTGTCGTATCTCGAATCCACGTACTCGGACCTGAGGGAGGCGGACAGGGCCGCCGAGGACTCCACCGCGTCGGCGCCGGGATCCAGCGAGACGCCGGCTGCCGAGAAGCGGCCGGTGGTCCCGTAGAGCGCTCCCGCGGTGCCGAGGCTGACGACCGCGAGGCCGGAATTGTACTCGGCGAGCCCGAAGTCACGGACGCCTGCCACCCGGACGGATACGATGGTATCGACGACGGCATGGCCGGAGGAGGTGATGTCCACCGTTTCGGTGGAGGCTATCCTGATGCTGTCGCCTTCGAGGACGGAGAGCCTGGCGGCGAGCTCCGACCCCAGGACGGCCTCGCTGCCCGAGGCCGGAAGGCCTTCGGAGAGCGAGGAGACGCCTCTCTCGGCAACGGGATCGACCGCCCGTACCAGTATGCCCGCCACGGATCCGCCCTCGCCGGAGGCGACTGCAGCCTTCTCGAGATAGGGCGACACCGAACCGAGGCCGGGTGTGGAGGCGGCGAGAGCCCTGACCAGATCGACGTCCCGGCCGGTCAGGCATCCCCCTCCCGGCGCCGTGACTATCAGCGCGGGATTGGCCATGGACAGGAAGTCCATGATGGATCCCTGGAAGCCGTTCATGAAAGCGTCGAGCAGGAGCAGCGCGGCCACCCCGATCGCGATGCCTGAGATCGAGAGCATGGACACCATCCTGACCACCCCGGAATGGGCGCGGCTCCAGATCTGCCGGAAAGCCACGGGCGGCACGACGGGACAGCTCACCGGAGGCGCCTGAGCTGGGGGAACAGGATGACGTCCCTGATCGAGGAGGCATCGGTGAGCACCATCGCGAGGCGGTCGACCCCGACCCCGAGACCGCCCGCGGGCGGCATGCCGATCTCGAGGGCATGGAGGAAGTCCTCGTCGACCTCGCCCATGCGTTCGGCCGAACCCGCCGCCTGTTCCTGGAGGATGGCCCTCTGCAGCACGGGATCGTTCTGCTCGCTGAAGGCGTTGCCCATCTCGAGCCCGGCGATGAACGGCTCGAACCTCTCGGTGATGCCCGGGCAGCCGGGCTTCGGCTTGGCGAGCGGCGAGAGGAACTGCGGATAGTCGAGCACGAACGTGGGCTGGACGAGCCCGGAAGTGACGTAGTGGTCGAACAGCTTGTCGATCAGGGATTCCCTGTCGGCAGCCCCCGGAGCAATCCCCAGATCGTCGCAGCGCTTCCTGAGGGCTCCGGGCTCCCAGGAGAAGAAGTCCTCCCCGCTCGCATCCCTCAGCGAGTCGACGAATCCGACCCGTGCGAAGGGGGCCCGGAGGCAGATCCTGTGGCCCCTGAAGGCCACCTCCATTCCGGTACCGGCCGCCTCGGCCGCCTCCCCCACCATCTCCTCGAAGCGGGTCATCATCGTGCCGTAGTCGCCGTAGGCCTCGTAGAGCTCGAGCTGGGTGAACTCCGGCGAGTGGGTCCTGTCGATCCCCTCGTTCCTGAAGTCCTTCCCGAGCTCGTATACCCTGTCGATGCCGCCCGCGAGAAGCCGCTTCAGGTACAGCTCGGTGGCGATCCGCAGGAAGAACCTCTCGCCGAGATGGACGTACTCGGTGGTGAAGGGCTCTGCCGAAGCCCCGCCGTAGAGGGGCTGGAGCACCGGGGTCTCGGCCTCGACGAAACCGTTCCGGTCGAGGTAGGACCGGAGCGCTGTCACGATCCTCGAGCGGGCCAGCGCCCTGGCCCTGCTCGCGGGGTTGACCAGCAGGTCCGTGGTCCTGTGCCTGTACATCAGTTCGGTGTCGGCCAGGGCGTCGAAGGTCCTGCCCTCCGCGTCAGTCTTCACCACCGGCAGCGGCCTGAGGCTCTTGCAGAGCAGCTCCATCCCCTGGACGTCGACCGTCAGCTCTCCCGTCCTGGTGCGGAAGACGCCTCCGGACACCCTGACGATGTCACCGAGGTCGAGGAGGCCGGCCAGGGCCCACACGGCCCCGGGGAGCCTGTCCTTCCTGAAATACGCCTGGATCGACGCCCCTTCGCTCCAGATGTCGACGAAGAGAGCCTTGCCGTGCTCGCGCCGGGCCCTGATCCTGCCGGCGGTCGACACGGGACCCGGGGTTTCCCCGGCCTGCACCACCGACGCGACGGGCGTGACGGGACCGGTCCTGGGCGGGTACGGGTCCAGGCCCAGAACATCCCTGACCTCGGCGAGCTTGGCCCGCCTGATGTCCATCTGGTCGCCCTGTTCGATCATCACCTGTCCCCCGTCCGCAGATACTCCTCTATGAAGGCCTGGATGTCGCCGGCCAGGAACCCGTCCACGTCCGACGTCTCCATGCCGGTCCTGTGGTCCTTCACCATCTGGTACGGCTGAAGGACGTACGATCTGATCTGGTTGCCCCACGAGACGTCCTTCTTCGTGCTCTCGAGCTCGTCCTTCTCAGCCCTGCGCTTCTCCTCCTCGAGCTCGTAGAGCCTCGACCTCAGGATCCTCATGGCGACCTCGCGGTTCCGGTGCTGCGACCTCTCGTCCTGGCACGTCACGACTATCCCGCTCGGGATGTGGGTGATCCTGATAGCGGAGGAGGTCTTGTTGACGTGCTGCCCTCCCGCCCCGCTGGAACGGTAGGTGTCGACGCGCAGATCCTCGTCCCTGACCTCGATGTCGATGCTCTCGTCGACCTCGGGCAGGGCGAACACGGAAGCGAAGCTGGTGTGGCGCCTGTGGTTCTGGTCGAAGGGCGAACGCCTCACGAGCCGGTGGATCCCGCTCTCCGCCAGGAGATAGCCGTAGGCGAAGGGCCCCTTCACCGAGATGACCGCCTCGCGGATCCCGGCCTCCTCGCCGGGCTGGAGGTTGAGCATCTCGGTCTCGAAGCCCATCTTCTCGGCCCAGCGGACGTACATGCCCATGAGCATCTCAGCCCAGTCCTGGCTGTCTATCCCTCCGGCCCCGGGCCGAACCGTGAGGATCGCATCCTTCCGGTCGTCCTTGCCCGAGAGCATGCTGCGGAAGACGAGGACTCCGCATTCGGCCTCGAGGGCCTCCAGCCGTCGGACCGTATCCTGCGCCAGTTCCTCGTCGGGCTCCTGCTCGAGCAGCTCCAGCGCCACCTCGACGTCCTCGAGCTGCCTCCGAAGAGCCCTTACCGGCGCCGTCCAGGCCTGTATCTCCTTGAGTTCGGATATGACCGCCAGCGCCTTCTTCCGGTCGTCCCAGAAACCCTGGTCCGCCATGGCGCGGCCTATCTCCTCCTCGCGGACGCTCATCGCATCGAGGTCAAAGGCCCTCCCTGAGCTTGTCGAGCTGCCCTGTCAGCGCCGTGATCCTGTCCTGGGTGTCCGATGCCATCCCGTCACAATCCCTTCAGGCGTAAATCGCTTCGTTTATCGCAAAAGCAGGGCGCAGGGACAAGGGCCGCAGGGGCGGAACCGGATATCACGTTGTACCGCTTCGAGTTGCGGGATGGCGGGCTCACCGGTGCCCCGGCCGTACGGATCGAGTATTATCGAGGATTCGATCTGTCGGTTTCATGGCCGCGCAGGCCGCGGCGACCAGGAAGGATGAACTGATGTCAGGATTCGAGGACAGGATAGACGGTCTCTTCGACCGCATCGAGAGGAACAACGACTGGCGGCAGAGGCGCTGCCTGAACCTAATCCCGTCGGAGAACACGCCCAGCCCCATAGTCAAGATCTGCGAGATGTGCGATCCCGCAGGGCGATATGCCGAGCACAGGTCGATGAAGAGCCGCGAGGTGTACTTCTACCAGGGCACGGATTTCATCAGGGATGTCGAGATCGAGGCCCAGGAGGCTCTCTGCGGGTACTTCGGGGCCACCGAGGCCGAACTGAGGCCCATCAGCGGCCAGATGGCCAACGAGATCGTGTTCAAGGCGGTCACCAGGTTCGTCAACAGGGACTCGGCCCCCGGCGTGTTCAGGAAGCTGCGCGCGGTGATGAACAACGACCTCGGCAAGGGCGGGCACCTCTCCAGCCAGCCCATGGGCGCGCTGTTCAACTTCGTCGACATCGATCCCGCCACGGGCGAGGAGAACTGCGTCAACTTCCCCGTCCGCTCCGACAACATGTACAGGATCGACACCGACAGGCTCGCCGGCCTGATAGGCGACAGGAAGCCCGAGCTGATCGTATTCGGCAAGAGCATGTTCCTGTACCCCGAACCGGTCAGCCTCGTTGCGGAGATCGTCAGGGACATGCAGCCCCGGCCCGTGATCATGTACGACATGGCCCACGTGCTCGGTCTATACGGGGCATTCCAGGCCCCCCTCGCCGAAGGCGCGGACCTGGTGACGGGTTCGACCCACAAGACGTTCTTCGGCCCCCAGCGCGGGGTCATCGCGAGCAGGATGGACAAGTCGAGCCCCCTTCGCAAGCTCTGGCTGGACATCCGCAGCAGGGCTTTCCCCGGCAGCACAAGCAACCACCACCTGGCCACGCTTGTCGGCCTGCTGGTCGCGACCCACGAGATGAACGAGTTCAAGGAGGAGTACCAGACCAGGGTGCTCTCGAACGCCAGGGCGTTCGCCAGGCATCTGGCCGACAACGGGTTGAGGGTCGAGGGCGATCCCTCCGACGGCTACACAATGACCCACCAGGTCGTACTGCGCGTGAGCGAGTTCGGAGACGGGGCCGACATCGCCAGGAGGCTCGAGGAGAACGGCATCATAGTCAACTACCAGGCCCTCCCGGACGACGAGACGTTCCTCGTATCAAGCGGCCTCCGCACCGGCGTCTCCGAGATGACCCGCTTCGGCATGGACGAGGACGACTTCGGCCCGGTCGCGTCGATGATGGCGCGCTGCATAAGGGACAAGGCCGACGTGTCGAAGGAGGTCGAGGCCTACAGGAGCCGCTTCACCACCATGAGGTATACGCTGCCCCTGCAGAAGTCCCTCGGGCTCGCCGCGCGGGCCCTGCGCTCGTCCTTCCCCACGGACGACTACTCCAGAATGCTGTCCGACAACCTGGCGTCGCTGCTCTAGCGAGGCATCATGCCCAGGGGCCCCCGGCACCGGCCGGGGGCCCTCTTCACATATCCGGGCACCAGCCATTGACGCACCCGCATGGCTTGACGATCCTTATGCGTAGTAGCAGGGGGGGTGCATCATGAAGGCGCTCACCACCTTTTCATCTGCGATCCTCTTCTTCCTCGCACCGGCCGCTCAGGCGGCTCCCGACGGCACATGGACGGTCATGGAGCACAGGTCGATCACTCCTTCATCCGATCTGATGCTCGACGCGCACGTACTCCCGGACGGCATCACGGGCATGATCGGCGGCGGCGACATAGTCTTCTTCACCTGGGACGGGGGGCGGCACTGGTACAACTCCATCCTTCCCGGGTTCCCCGACGATCAGGACATCCTGGGGCTCTGCGCCGTGAGCCGCGATTCGGTCTGGGCGGCCTGCGACTACGGCTGGCTCGCCAGGACGACCGACGGCGGCGCGGCCTGGGAGGTCCAGCGCCCGACCACGACGAACATGTTCGAGGTCTTCTTCCTCGATCATCTCCGGGGATGGGCCGGGGGCTCCACTTCGGACGGCAGCAACCATCTCGTCCGGACGGCCGACGGAGGCGCGACCTGGGAGGACGCGAGCTTCGGCTGGAACGGGAACGTCATCGTAGCGATCTTCTTCATCGACCCGGAGACGGGATGGGCAGGCGGCAAGGATTCCGAGGGATACCCCTGCCTCTACAGGACCGATGACGGAGGGCTCACGTGGTCCCGTCAGGACCTGCCCCCGCTTCCCTACAACAGCGCGGTCGAGTCGGTGGAGTTCTTCGACCCGGGTTCCGGCTGGGTCGCCACCAACAACTCCCAGTCTCCCGGCTACCTTCTCTACACGGAAGACGGGGGCGACTACTGGGCCGTCAACACCACCCTGCCTCTCCAGTACACTAGATTCGACCCCCTCGACCCGCAGGATCTGGCGGCCCTGTCCTACGGCGGATCGAGCTGGCTGAGCACGAGCCACGACGGAGGCCAGACCTGGGCGCACGTCCAGACTCCCATGTCGGGATATGTCCCGGCACTGGCCCATTTCGACGGTCAGGTCGCCATATCGGGTGGATCGAGCTGCATCATCGGAACGGACGACGATGGAGCAAGCTGGTCGATCCTCTCGAACAGCGGGATCGACTTCGAATCGATGGCCTGGGCCGGAGGGTCGCAGGCTTTCTGTGCGGGAGACGGCAGCCTGTACTCCTCGCCCGACGGTCAATGTTGGTCGGGCGTGCAGGGTCCGCAGGGCGGCCGGTACGTCTTCTTCCATGACGGGATGACCGGCTGGGTCCTCGACCCCGATCAGGCGATGCCGGTCGTCTGGAGGACCGCCGACGGGGGGGCGGCCTGGGCTCCCTCCACCCCGGGACACCAGTTCGATGCCTGCGGCATCTTCCTGGCCGACGCATCGACGGGATGGGTGTACGGCGCGGACGGCTCCATCTACCGTTCCACCGATTCGGGCGCGAGCTGGTCCGTTCAGGACCCGGGAACCGGCATGGACGTACGGGATGCATTCTTCTGCGATGCCGTCACGGGATGGGTCGCCGGAGGAACCGGCTCGTCATCATTCGTATCGCACACGTCGGACGGGGTCTCCTGGCAGCTGCAGCAGCTGCCTTCATCCTGCGCCTCGATCGCGGCGGTCTCGTTCACCGACCCCCTGTACGGCCGGGCGCTGTCCGCAACCGGAACGGTCTGCGGGACCTCCGACGGCGGCCAGACATGGTCGACCCTCTCCCAGGTGCCTGAAGGCGGCTGCCTGGACATCCTGATGGCCGATGCCGCGTCCGGGTGGGTGCTGGCGGGCGGAGGGGCCAGGATCTACTTCACCGGCGACGGAGGCGCATCCTGGTCGCTCGACTGGGAGGACTCCTCCTGCGGTCTCCTGGGAGGTTTCGCGAAGAGGGCCGACGGCACGTTCTGGGCCTTCGGCAGTGAAGCCACGGTGCTGGCCTTCGAACCGGATCCCACGTCCATCTCCGAGACCATGGCACCGACCGGAACCGGATTCTCCCTCTCGATCATCGGGAATCCCGTATCGGGCTCCACGGCCCTGCTGTCCCTGTCCTGCCCGGACGGAGGCGAGGCGTCGGTGGGCCTCTACGACATGGCCGGCAGGCTGGTGGCCTCCTCCGGACCGGTGAGGCTGAGCGCGGGCGGGAACTGCATCCAGCTCGATTTATCGGGCCTGTGCAACGGCATGTATCATCTCCGGTACGAATCAGGCGCCCTGAGCGGGACGCGCAAGCTCCTGATAGTCCGGTAGGTCGAGGCGGAAGAGCCCGGCCGCGCAGGCCGGCTGACGGATCAGCCCCCGGTCCTGTGCGCGACCACAGTGAACAGGCGCAGCCTGCGGCCCCTGTAGGTCTGCCTGTGGTAGGTGACGGAAGGGCTGCCGAAACCGAGCACGCCGAGCATGCTCGCGACGACCTCGGGATGGAGCTTCCACCAGGTGTCGGTCGGGCGCCGCGTTTCCCCGTCGGGTGCGAATCCCATCGAGGGCTGTCTCAGGATTCCGGGGACGAGCCGCCGCAGGCCGCTCTTCGGGAGGAGATCCGACCGCGGCAGCATGTCCGTCACGATTGCGGTTCCAGCCGTGTGCGAGAGGCACTTCTGCATCGCGAGGAACGGATCCCTGAGATGGAGCAGGATGCTGCCCAGAAGGCAGACGTCGAATGTGCCGATATCATCCGGCACTTCGTAGACATGGCCGTGGGCGAGGCGGGAGCGTGATCCGAAGAGCCTGTGGCCGAGCCAGAAGGAGTTGTTGATGCGCCTCATCTGCGCCCGCATCTCGGCCTTCTCTATGGAGGCGTCGCGCCCGGCGTAGGGGATGACGTCCCACTCCTGCTCCTCCGACAGGTCGTAGGCGGTCACCAGGGCGCCGCGCTTCTCCATCTCGAACGTGAGGAAGCCGCTTGCCGGGCCCGGTTCGAACACCGACACGCCCTTGAAGTCGACATGTCCCAGATAGTCGTCGACGCCACCGCGCAGGTCCCACGGGCCCTCCACAGTGCCCAGGCCGGGAAGGTCCACGGTGTGATAGAAGCAGCAGTCGTCGAGGCTCTCGACATGTCTCGGAGCCGCGAATCCCCCGAATCGACCGGACATCTCGTTCCTCCGCGCTGTTGAGTGGTGTTTATAGGCCCCCCACCCCATCCCCGCAACACCCCTCCTCCAGACCGCCTTTTGATAACCGTTCCCAACTTTCACCGGACCGGTTCGAAACCCCCGATTTGATCCACTGATATTTTGTAAGTATGGTGAGATTCACACATAATGAACGAGCACAAAGGATCAGACCAGGCGGTTGCAGATCATCTGGTGAGGCTGTTGGGGAACCAGGCTCGATACTGCATAACCGTATCCAGGAGCTGTTATGCGCTGGTATCAATTCATGGGCGTATCTGGGAGCGATAGTCGAAAGCGGTCTGGAGGAAGCGGCAGGGAAGGGAAAGGGCGCCGCGCGAACGGCGCCCGTCTGACGAGCATCCAGGCCTAGGCCTTGTTGTTACTTCGAGTAGAACTCCACCACCATGCGCTCCTGGACCTCGAGGGTTATGTCCTCGCGCGCCGGCAGGCTCTTCATCGAAGCCTTGCGGGACTTGGGGTCGACCTCGAGGTAGGCCGGCACGCCTATCCCGCGGCCCTGCGTTATGTTGTCGACGATCACCTTGAGGTCCCTGCTCGACTCCTTCAGGGAGATGATGTCGCCCACGCCGACCTGGTAGGAGGCGATGTCCACCTTGTGGCCGTTGACGGTGATGTGCCCGTGGGACACGAGCTGGCGCGCCGCAGGGATGGTGCTGGCGAAGCCCGATCTCGCCACTACGTTGTCGAGCCTGCGCTCCACGAGCTGGAGGAGGTTCACACCGGTTTCGCCCGGGAGGCTCGCGGCCTTCTGGAAATACGCCTCGAGCTGCTTCTCGGAGAGGCCGTAGTTGTAGCGGATCTTCTGCTTCTCGGAGAGCTGCATCCTGTAGACCGACACCCTGCGGCGGCGGTGCTGCCCGCCGGCCTCTCCCGGAGGGGAGGTGCGCTTCCTGGCGGCCTTGTGGGTGAGCCCCGGCAGCATCACGCCGAGAGACCTCACCTTCCTGAGCCTGGGTCCTCTGTAAGTCGACACTAATCTGACCTCCGGGCCGCCCGTGGCGGCCTTGCTGCTGGATATCAAACCGAACTGCCGCAAAAAGCTCGGAAAATCTAGCCCTGCGGCGGGGCTCCGTCAAGAAGAGGGCCGGCCCTGGGCCGGCCCTCTCCAGTCGAGTCAGTCTACCTGAGCAGCACGCAGGTGCGGGAGGAGGAGCCCGCGGCTGTGCGGAGGCGGATCATGTAGATGCCGTCGGCGAGAGGCCTTCCGTCGGCTCCGTCACCGGCCCACGTCACCTCGTGGGATCCGGCGGCTACTTCGCCTGATGAGATGGTGCCGACGAGCCGGCCGGCCATGTCGAACACATCCAGGCTGGCAAGGCCGGGTTCGGACACGCTGAACGAGATCGACGTGGCGGCCGAGAACGGGTTGGGTGAAGGCGAGCCGAGGTACAGGGAGCCCACCGAGCCCTCGCCGCCCTCGATGCCCGTGCCCGGATTGGCCGAACCGCGATAGGGCTCTGCATTGTGGTAGGTCGCGGTGATGGTCGCCCATTCTGTCGAGGATGGCAGAGACGGGATGGTGAGCGTCGCGACGCCGGAAGAGTTGGTCAGCGAGCCGTCGAGGTAGATCGAATCCTGCACGACTCCGACCAGGGCGCCTTCGACCGGCGAACCGCCGCTCGTCACGGTCACGGTGAAGATCCCCTGCGAGATCGTCGAGGGATGGTCGGCCGTGAGGGCCGGCAGGGGCGAGGTCGTGCAGAAGATGTCCAGCTCTGGGCATCCGAAGATCATGTGCATGTTGTTGTTCGAGGACGCGCCGCCGAAGCCGTAGAACTGCTCCACCTTGAGCTTCCCGTAGTCTACGGCGTCACCGGTGTGCCAGATGTCCTCTTCGAAGTACCCGCGGAAGGTGTACTCGGCCAGGGAGTCGGTCTGGCCCACCGGGCTGTTCGTCGTGGCGGCCATGATGCCGATCGCACCCTTCGGGGAGGCGACCGTGCCCTCGTTCATCCATGCCTCGGCGAAGCAGTAGCCGTCGTCGAACGCGCCGTTCTGGCAGGCGATGGAGTTGATCCAGGGCAGCATCCTGCCATTGGACAGGGCCGCGACGTTCGAGTTGCTGAAGCCCGAGGTCACCCATGCCGTCATCGAGCCGTGGCCGATGTAGCTGATCAGGGAGCGGCCGTCGTTGATGCTGGCCGAGATCGCGGCCACGGTAGGCGTCATGCCGCCCTCGTCGCAGAAGTAGTCGACCGTCATGCCGGCGCCCATGAAGATCTGGGTGTACTCCCAGCTGTGGGCGGGATCCTCGAAGTCGGTGGAACCGATGCTCACCGCATTCTGGAACCAGCTCTCGGCAGGCATGTAGGGGTCGTACTCGTAGTTGAAGATCTTCCACGTCTGGTAGGCCAGGTCGTCGGTGTCCTCGTTGGAGAGCCTGCCGACATGTATCGAGGGAACCGAGGTGGCGGTGCCGATGACGCCGTACTGGTTGTCCTGGGCGACCCCGCCGGAGAGGGGGGTCGGCACAACGTTGTGGTTGCCGCATATGAGGATGTAGAGAGGCGGATTGGCCCAGGTATTGAAGGCGTTCTCGATCCAGGAGTCGATGGCGGAGGAGGTGGTGCCGATCGTCGGGACTACCCCGTACACGACCTCGTAGCCCTTCTCCATCTTCCAGTCGATGAGGTCCTGGCAGAGGGCTATGCTCTCTTCCGACCCGATCACGAGGTAGCAGCCGTCGATGGCATTCTGCCCCGAGGGCTCGAAGCCGAGGACCTCTTCGTAGAACGGCAGATAAGAGGGCGTTATACCCGCGGCCGCACGTACGAGCTCGTTCTCGCCCTGGCCGCCGGTGGGGACGAGGCGGGCGGTGACGCTCGTCGTGATGATGGTTTCACCGGTGACGGGGTTGTAGCGAACGGGATTGAACCGCACCCAGGCGACCCTGAGGTCTCTCAGGATCTGGATCGATTCGAGCGTGGCCGCCTCGCCCGGGAAGAAGCCGGAGGTGCCGTAGACGGCTTCATCCTGGCGGTAGGGAGGCGTATCGCCGTTCCTGGTGGGGGATTCCTGGAAGGCCGCCACGTCGTACGAGCCAAGGACGGAAGTCTCCTCGGAGACTATCTCGAGCCTGTAGTCGCCGGTGTTGTCGACCAGGACCATGCTGCGCACCGCAGGGAGGTCGGGGGCGCCGAGCTGCCCGACGAAACCCCATCCGGGTATCCTGATGACGCTGGCCGGCCCGAAACCGTCGACGAACGCATCCTCGCGGGTGAGGGCGGGGAGGTTGAACTCGATCAGCGTCTCGGCGCCGTCACGGCCTAGGAAGACCGCCGGATCGACTTCGCCGGGAGCCCTGTACAGGACGTCCGCGTATGCAAGCGATGCCACCAGGAGCAGCAATATCACAATCCTTGCCACCTCGTCCTCCCTTGGCGCAATGGTTGATCTCTCTGGTAGGATAATGTCCGTGGTTTTATAGAGTTCCATGGGTAGCGGGTCAATGTCGCGCGCACGGCCTGGGAGTTGTCCCCGGACCCGCTCGCCGGGATATTCCGGGCGGAGGGAGCGATGCCGAGGACTGCGAGGATCTGCATCGGGAACGCCTTTTATCTGGTCTCCACGAGGGCCGGCGGGGGGCTCCTGCTATTCAGGGGCGCCCCTGACTACTCGGCCTTTGTCGCACTCATACCTCCCCTGCTGGCGGATACCGGCCTCGATCTCAGGGCCTGGTGCCTCCTTCCCGGATCGGCCAGCCTCCTCCTCCACGGCGAAGGCGAGGGGATGAAGAGATTCACGAGGCTCCTGCTCGGCAGGTACTCGAGGGTCAGGACCGACGTGCGGGGCTCCGGCACTGGCCTGTACGGAGGAGGCAGGTACTCGAGCAGGGCCTTCGACGACGAGTCCAGGGAGCCTTCGGTCATCCGATACGTCCATTCCCTGCCTTCGCGCGAGGGGATCGTGCTTTTCCCCGAGGCCTGGGAGTGGTCGAGCCTGAGGAGGGGCATCGGAGCTGGAGGGCGTTCGGCAGGCCCTGCGGGCACGGCCGGGCACCCCGGGCTCACGCCCGATCCCGGCGAACCTGAACCCGACTGGAGGGAGTTCGAGATCAGGCGCCCGCCCGAACCGGCGGTCCCGGCCGAGAGACTGGTGCCGGCCGATCCAGCGGCAGTGCTGGCCAGGGAGTACAGGGTGCACCGCGCCAGGCTCGTGAATCCCAGGGGGAGGGCGCAGCAGGCTCTCAGGCACGAGGCCTTCAGGGAATGCCGGCGGAGATGGGGCATGAACTACT
>JAKLEF010000100.1 GCA_022703195.1 Candidatus Fermentibacterota bacterium
TATCCAGGTGCTCTGTCATCGCGGTATAAATCAATTCGAACAAACGTTTCAAGGCGATTTGCCAGGTGCTACCGGCCAGTTGATACAAGGCGTCGCTCAGCCGCCAAAAACGCTGGAACGGCGCATCGGCCAAGATCAGGGACGCCTCGATAAGGCTCGAGGGCGGCGGCCTCTCGGCTTCCACCGAGAACACCGGCTTCGTCCCCCTCGTGAGCTTCGGCCTCGACTGGAGGGCCTCCGGTCCCCTCCACGTGCTGCTCGACGGTGACGCACTCGCCGGGCCGGTGGGCAGGGCCGAGGACGTCTTCGCCGGCCTGGGCTGGGCCTTCGACAGGGACGCCAGGCTCTCGATGGGATGGAGGTTCCTCGAGGGAGGAGCGGACGTCGATCAGTCCTACAACTTCACCATGGTGAGCTTCGCGGTCCTGGGCTTCAGGCTCCTCCTCTAGTGCCCGGCCGAATCCCGTCGCGGATCCTGGCCCTCCTGAAGGAGTCCCTGGCGGTCAGCCTGGTGCTCTTCCGCATCATGATCCCCGTCGTGATCGCGGTGAAGATCCTCGAGGAAACCGGCGCCGTGGACCTGGCGGGAAGGCTGCTCTCGCCCCTGATGGCGGTCGCGGGCCTTCCCGGCAGCATGGGGCTGGTGTGGGCCACGGCCATGATCACCAACCTGTACGGCGGGATAGTTACCTTCGTGTCGGTGGCCCCTCCACTCCACATGACGGTCGCCCAGGTCACCGTGGTCTGCACGATGATGCTGGTCGCCCACTCCCTGCCAGTCGAGCTCGGCGTCGCAAGGAAGGCCGGGGCGAGGATGAGGATCATGCTGCCCCTCAGGGTCGGTGGCGCGATCGTCATCGGAGCAGCCCTGTCCTCGGTCTTCGACGCCCTGGGCATGCTCGGCGGCGAGGCGCGGATCCTCTGGCAGCCTGCGGCGGCACCCGGGGCGGGGCTGGGGGCATGGGCCCTGGGGCAGGTGAAGAACCTGCTGTCGATATTCCTGATCGTCACTGCGCTCATCGCCCTCCTGAAGATCCTCAGGAGAACGGGCTTCACGGCCCTGCTGGACAGGGGCCTGCGCCCCGTCCTCGTATCCATGGGGATAGGGCCCTCCGCCTCCACAATCACGATCTTCGGTATGATACTCGGGCTCTCCTACGGCGGCGGGCTGATCATCTCCGGGGCGAGATCGGGTTCCATCCCCCCGAGGGACGTCTTCTTCTCGCTGTGCCTGATGGGCCTCGCGCACAGCCTCGTGGAGGACAGCCTGCTGATGCTCTCGCTGGGTGCAAGCGCCTGGGGGGTCTTCGCGGCCAGGACCGTCTTCGCCTGGGCGGTGCTCGCGGTGCTCGTCAGGGTAGCCGGGAGGATACCCGACAGGGTCTTCCTCCACTGGTTCTGCACACGGCCGTCCGCGCCCGCCGGAGCGGAACCGGGATCCTGACCCCTGCGGGGATCGAAGGCGGGCGCATCCCGCTCACTCCGTGCCGGAACCCGCCGCAGCCTCTCCGGATCCGTCCGCGTGCCTCTTCAGATAAGAGGTGACCGCGAGGTATATCGCCAGCCCGCCAGCCATCATCGAGACCACGGTCGCATAGGCGGCCCCCAGCCCGCCCAACCTGGGTATCAGCAGCGCGTTGAGGCCGACGTTGAGAAGCGCGGTGAGCAGCACCGAGCGGAGGGAGTACTCCGGCCTGCCCAGCCCGCAGGCGGTGGAGGAGAAGAGGCTCCCGACAGGCTTGACCAGATTGAGAAGGGCGAGCACCGTCACGACCGCCCAGCCTTCGTTGTACCTGCCCTCGAACAGGAGATCGAGGATCTGCCTCGGGAAGATCGCGAAAACGGCTATGAAGGGGAGCTGGACGGCCTCGACGAGGATGATCCCCTGCCAGGTCCTCGCGGCCACCCCCGGGGTCCGGCCGGTCGTGTGCATCCTCGAGGCGAGCGGGAGCAGCACGATGTTCGCAGCCTGGTTGAGGCTCGCCACGAACATGGTGAGGCTCCGGGCGACACCGTATGTCGCGACGTCACCGGGAGCCATCCGCCCGAGCATCAGTATGTCGGTCCAGGAGTATATGTAGGCGGCGAGCGACGTCCCCAGGGTGTAGACCGAGAACCTCCACACCCTGGCCAGGCTCTCCCGCGCGACACGGGCCCCCCTCTCGAAGAACCTGCCCCCGCCCCGGACGAGGACCAGCAGGCATGCCGCATTCGAGAGGGTCTGGGCCAGGAAGATGGGATGAGGGGAGGAGAGCCTGCCCGAGAGCGCCAGGAAGAGGACTATCGAAATCCTCACGGCGAAACCGGTGATGTCCCCCCACATAACCTGCCGGGTCTTCTGCACGGCGAGGAGGTTGTTCCGGGGGATGGCGCAGATGCCCTCCGAGAGGACCATGAGCGAGAGGACCACGGGCAGGCCGGCGAGCGGGATCTCGCTGTAGAAGGACTGTATCAGGCCTCCGCACGCGAGGAGCAGACCCGCTCCCGCCACCGTCAGGGCGAGCGCGAGGGCCGCCGCCGAGTTCACGGTCTCGGCACGCCTGCCGGAGCCCTCGGACGCATACTTCAGGAGGGCCTGCATGACGAAGCCGCCGCCGATCGTGACGGCCAGGATCTCGACGGTCTTGGCCAGGGAGAACGCGGCATACTGCTGCTCGGGAAGGACCCTCGCGACGAGGAGCGTCACCACGCCCCAGACGGCGTTCGTCCCCTGGCTCACCACGACCGGGAGGCCGATGGACACGAGCCTCCCCCAGGACGCCCTGATCTCCTGGATCACCTCGGGTCTCAGCGGCTCCGGCGGGCGGGGATCTGCTCGAGTACCGCCCCGGAGAACTGCCTCCAGAACTCGGCCTTGGCGGGGTCTCTCGAGAGCCTGCGGAGGTAGGCCACGACCGTCAGCCAGAGGCAGCCGAGGATGAAGGCGATGGCCGTGAACTCGAGGACCATCAGGGTGCGTTTCGGGAAGACCCTCTGCTTGGGCGCCACCGGCGGCTGAACGATCTCGAGGGTGGGGCTCTCGCGGGCCTCCTCGATCCTCAGGGTCTCGAGCTGCTGAGTCAGCATCAGCACCAGAGTGGTCTTCATCTCCACGTCGAGGTAGAGGTTCCCGTACCGGCGCATGCCGGCCGGGAGGCTGTCCATGGCGGGGAACACGCTCAGGCTGTCGCCCGCCCCCAGCCTGAGAGCGAGGTCGCTCTCGAGGGAGCCGACGCGCGCGGCGAGCTCCCTCGCCGCAGGGCTCCCCGGCGACAGGGTGGCGGCCGCCCCGGACAGCTCCGATCTCGCCAGAAGGAGTTCCGCCTCGACCTGGCCCAGGGCCTGGATCATCGCGGCGCCCTGTTCCTCCGGGAGTATCAGGCCGGTCGCGGCCCTGAAAGCCTCGAGCCTCCCCTGGGCTGCTTCCAGAGAATCGCGCGCGGCCGCCAGCAGGTGCTCGGCCTCCATCCTGGCCCTGCGGGCCCGGCTCGTCACCATCACGGCCAGTTCCTCGTCGGCGAAGGTGATGATGTCCGAGGCCATGGAGGCAGCCTCCTCGCGGGTCTCCCCGGAGGCCGTCACCACGAACAGCCCGTCGGTGGTGAGGGTCGCGCTGACCCTCTTCGAGAGCTTCTTCAGAGTGTCGTCCATCGACCTGCAGTGCCATCTCCGCATCAGGTCATAACTTATCACGATCCGTTCCATCACCTGGCGGGAGGAGAGGACCGCCTCGACGACCGTGATGTCCGTGCCCGACGGAGTCCCGATCTCCATCGGGAGGCTCGAGGCGAGGTCGCCGAGGGAGCCCCCCAGAGCGCCGGGGATGAGCCCGGTCAGGGCGGACAGCCCGCCCGAGGAGGAGGCTCCGGGGACGGAGGCGATGGCCGTGGCCTCGAACCTCGGCTTGACCACCAGGGTGTAGACGGCGGTGCAGACGGCCACCATGAAGCAGAACACGGCCAGCTTCCTGACGCTCCTCGCGATCAGCAGGAGGGCTTCGCCGGCCAGTCCGCCGAGGCTGGTGTCCTCGGTGCTCATTGGCTGAGGTTGACGATTATGGCGGCGGCGCTTACCACCGAACCCAGTATCACGAACATGCTCATGCTCCTGGTCGCCCACTTGAACGGGACTTCTACCATGTCGCCAGGGGACGGCTCGGCACCCGCGGCGTCCCTTCCCGAGGCGATGATCTCTCCGTCCCTCACTATCCTCATCCCGCCAAGGGCCGCATCCGGGAGGGCACCCCCGGAGAGGCCGACATAGTCGCTCGCGGCGAGGCCTGCGATCCAGTCATGCACTCCCGGGGCCGCAACGGCCCCGGCGATAGTCACCTTCGTCTCCGCTCCTGCGAGGAACAGGGTGTCGCCGGCTTCCACGAAGAGGTCCGCCAGCCCGTCGTCGCCCCAGATCGGCGCCAGGGTCCCGCCATGCAGCAGCCCCGAACGCCCGGGGTCGAAGTCCGCCCCCGCCCCGCCCGTCATCTCGAGGAACAGCGCGAGTTCGAGGGGCCGCTCCACCTCCCACGCCTGGATCATCGCCACCGCCGGGACACCCTCGACCGCCTCCTGAGAGGGCCTCAGGACATAGGCGGGATGCTCGCACGTGGAGAACATCACAGTCGTACCCCCATCGAGGAGGGGGTCCGACACGGGCATGTGGGTCGCGGGATCGGTTCTGAGGTCGAAACGCAGCGAGTCGCCGTCGGAGTACACCCACCCGGTCCTGGAGCAGGCCGCGGCGGCGCCGGCCTCGACCAGGAGGTCGGAGACGCTCTGGAGGGCGTACATGGCATAGATGCCCGGGGTCGAGACTGCACCCGACGCCCTCACCCTCACGAGGCGGGGCGTCGAGAGGGATATGCCGATCCGCATGCCCGGGTAGTAGCTGCGGGTGAGCCTCGCGAGCTCGATCTCGGCCTCCGCGATGGTCAGGCCCTCGACGGAGACCTGCCCGATGCCCGACACGGCGAGCACGCCGTCGGACGAAACCGTGCAGACAGACTGCGGGAACAGGCCCGAGGCAAGGACGGCAGGGGTGGCGCCTCCCTCCACGATGACGTCGAGCACGTCTCCGGGGCCGAGGATGTACGCATCCCGGTCGGCAGGCTCGAAGGCACGGGACGGGACCGCAGCCGTCGACGACGTCTGGGCCGGGAGCGGCAGGGTCGCCGTGGCGGCGAGGAGGAGGGCCGTGATCAGAGGCATAGCTTCTCCCTGAAGTACGAAATGGTGCCGGAGACGCCCTCGTCGAACCCTACACGAGGCGTCCACCCGAGGGATGATTCCGCCCGGGAGATGTCGGGTCTCCTGATCCTCGGGTCGTCGACCGGGAGGGGCTTGAACACGATCCTCCCCGACCCGCCTATCATGTCCCTTATCGTCTCGGCGAAGCGAAGAACGGTCATCTCGTCGGGGTTGCCTATGTTGACCGGCCCGGGGTCGCCTCCGCGGGCCAGCCTGATCAGGCCGTCGACCGTGTCGGAAACGTAACAGAAGCTCCTGGTCTGGCTCCCGTCGCCGAAGACCGTCAGATCCTCTCCGCGCAGGGCCTGGCAGATGAAGGCCGGGACCACCCGGCCGTCGTCGGCCCTCATCCTGGGGCCGTAGGTGTTGAAGATGCGCGCGATCCTGACCCCGAGCCCGTGGTAGCGCATGTACGCGAAGGCCAGAGCTTCGGCGAACCTCTTGGCCTCGTCGTACACACCCCTCGGCCCCACCGGGTTGACGTTGCCCCAGTAGTCCTCGGACTGCGGATGCACGAGCGGATCGCCGTAGACCTCGCTCGTGGAGGCGAGCAGGAATCCGGCCCCCTTCTCGAGTGCGAGCCCGAGCGCCTTGTGGGTGCCCAGGGCTCCTACCTTGAGGGTCTGTATGGGATATGTCAGGTAGTCCACGGGGCTCGCCGGGGAGGCGAGGTGGAAGACGAAGTCGAGCGGACCGCTCACGAAGATGTATTCGGTGACGTCGTGGTGGATGAACCTGAAGCGCGGGTTCCCGGCCAGATGGGCGATGTTGTCCGTGCTGCCCGTGATGAGGTTGTCCAGAGCCACGACATCGTGCCCGTCGGCCACCAGCCTGTCGCAGAGATGGCTTCCGATGAAGCCGGCCCCCCCGGTCACGAGAACCCTCAAGACCCGCCTCCCATCCCGCGGCCCGAAGCGAGCCTCCGCCCGTACATCGACAGGTAGTACTCGCGGAACCGTCCGCTCTTGATCTCCTCCCACCAGGCCCGGTTACCGCGGTACCAGTCGACCGTGGCGGACAATCCCTCCTCGAATCCTACAGCCGGGGACCAGCCCAGTTCTCCTTCGATCCGGGAGATGTCCAGCGCGTATCTCCTGTCGTGCCCGGGCCTGTCCTCTATCATCCTCACCCTGGAGGGATCCGTGCCGGTCAGCCGGAGAACGGCCCGGGTGACTTCGAGGTTCGTGTGCTCCTCGCCGGCCCCGATGTTGTAGACCCTGCCGGGTGTTCCCCTCTCGAGGACTGCCAGGAGGGCCCTGCAGTGATCCTCCACGTGCAGCCAGTCCCTCCGGTTCAGACCGTCTCCGTAGACAGGCAGTTCCAGCCCCTCGAGGCAGTTCGTCACGAACAGGGGTATCAGCTTCTCGGGATACTGGCGGGGTCCGTAGTTGTTGGAAGCCCGGGTCACCACGACCGGGACCCCCCAGGTATGGAAGAAGCTCATCGCCAGAAGCTCCCCGCCCGCCTTGGACGCGGCGTAGGGGCTCCTGGGCGCGAGCGGGTCGTCCTCCGAGGACCTCCCCTCCTCGACGCTGCCGTACACCTCGTCGGTCGAGACCTGCAGGTAGCGGATCGCCCGTCCTGCCGTTCGACATGCCTCCAGCAGGACGTGGACACCGATGACGCCGGTGGTCAGGAAGGCTTCAGGATCCAGGATCGATCGATCCACGTGTGACTCGGCCGCGAAGTTCACGACGGCGTCGATCTCCGCGTCGGCGCCTGGATCGCCGATGATCGCACCCACGAGCTCGGCATCGGCGATGTCGCCCTGCACGAA
>JAKLEF010000101.1 GCA_022703195.1 Candidatus Fermentibacterota bacterium
CGCGAGGACGGCGGCGAGACCGGGGCCTCCAGGTGCATCCTGGATGTTATGCGGGCGGCAGGCGCGCTGGACTGCCTGGTGCTGGTGGCGAGGTGGTACGGAGGGAGGCATCTCGGAGGCGCGAGGTTCAGGATGTATTCGGGCCTGACCGCGAAACTGCTCAGGGAGTCAGGTCAGATACCCTGAAGCCGGTCCGTCTGTCCCGGCTCCGGGATCCCTCCGTCGGGCTCCCCGCCGGTCTCCGGAGCAAGCGATTCCCCGGCCCCGCACCCCGGGCACCTGAGGAAGGTGAACTCCCTGTCTGTCATCAGGGTCGAGCCGCAGACCGGGCATGGCACGGGGGGGTCGGTCTCCACCAGGTCCTCGTCCGGATCGCCCGGCGATCCCCCGCGCGCCCTCGCCGCCGCTCCCGGCCCCGTCCTGCCCGGGGCCAGCGCGGCAACGGTCTCGGCGTTCCGCAGGAATCTGCTGGGCGCACCTGTGAACCTGGCGAGGATCTCCGTGATCCTCTTCCGGAGGGTGGCTGCGGCCTGGGCGGCCTCCTCGAACCACTCCTCCCCCTGGATGAGGTTCGTGGAGATCTTCGCGAGCTCGCCCCCGATCATCCTGATCTCGGGCTGGTAGCGGGTCCGGCTCCTCTCACGGAGAGCCTCCAGGGCCTTCCGCGAGCCGTCCGCGAGGGCTTCGTCCTTCTCGATCCCGAAGCCCTCCTCGAGACGGACGGTCCTCCTGCGCAACTGCTCTATATCGGCCAGCATCGAGAGGTTGTTACGCTTCATGCCCCCCCGTTCTTGCCGTGGAACCGGCGTGAGCGTAGAATCCACAGGTTCTGTCCACAAGGGGGAAACATGAAGGATGCCTTCAGGATTCTCGCCATCAACCCGGGCTCCACGTCGACAAAGATATCCGTTTTCGAGGACGAGCGAGAGGTTTGCGCGGTCAAGCTCTCCCACTCCGTCGAGGACCTGGCGCCCTTCGACCGGATAGTGGACCAGTACGAGTACCGCAGGGAAGTCATAGTGTCGGAGCTCGCGAAGGCAGGGTTCCCGGTCTCCTCCTTCGACGCGGTGGTCGGGAGGGGCGGAGTCCTCTACCCTCTCGAAGGCGGCACCTACGCCGTCGACGAGACGATGCTCGACCACGTCCGCAGGGGCGTGCAGGGCGAGCACCCGTCCAACCTGGGCGCGCTGATAGCCGATTCCTTCTCGCGCGAGGCGGACTGCCCGGCGTTCATCGTGGATCCGGTGGTGGTCGACGAGATGATGCCGCTAGCAAGGTACAGCGGCCTCCCCCAGCTCCCCAGGAGATCTATCCTGCATGCGCTCAACCAGAAGGCGGTAGCGAGGCAGGCATGCCTGGACGCCGGCATCGACTACGAAAGGGCAAGGCTCATAGTCACGCATCTCGGCGGAGGGATCTCCGTCGGAGCCCACTGCGAAGGCAGGATCATCGACGTCAACAACGCGCTCAACGGCGACGGCCCCTTCTCGCCCGAGAGGTCGGGCGGGCTGCCGGTCGGCGACCTCATAGCGCTCTGCTTCAGCGGGCGCTACACGCTGGATCAGCTCAAGAAGCTGAACAAGGGATCGGGCGGGCTCGTGGCCTACCTGGGGACCAACGACATGCGCGAAGCCAACCGGAGGATGAAGGCGGGCGACGAGGAGGCGGGAAGGGTCTACCAGGCCATGGCCTACCAGGTCTCCAAGGAGATCGCGTCCCTTTCGGCCGTCCTGGAGGGCAGGATCGACATGATCATCCTCACCGGCGGCATCGCGTATGACGAGGATTTCACTGCACTCGTGAGGAACCGCGTCGGATTCCTCGCCCCCGTCAGGATCTACCCGGGCGAGATGGAGATGCAGGCCCTCGCCCTCGGAGGTCTGCGCGTCCTGCGCGGCCTCGAGCAACCAAGGTCGTACAGCCCCGCCGCGAGCTGACGCCAGGGAGGCCAGTCCATGCCAGGCCGTCTTGAGGAGCAGAAGAAGCGCTGGGAGGAGCAGACAGTCGCTCCCGTGACAGGGAAGTCGCCGGAGCAGAAGCCGGCGTTCGAGACCGGATCGGGCATCCCTGTGGAGAGGGTGTACATCCCCGGCGGAGAGAGCCCCGGCTATGAAGAGAAGCTGGGCTTCCCGGGCGAGTACCCGTTCACGCGGGGTGTGCAGCCCACGATGTACAGGGGCCGGTTCTGGACCATGAGGCAGTACGCCGGGTTCGGGACTGCCGAGGAATCGAACGGAAGGTACAGGTATCTCCTCTCCCAGGGCCAGACCGGCCTGTCCGTGGCCTTCGACCTGCCCACCCAGATCGGGCTCGATTCCGACGACCCGCTGAGCGCCGGCGAAGTGGGCAAGGTAGGCGTTGCTATCGACAGCCTGGCCGACATGGAGATCCTCTTCGACGGGATCCCCCTCGACACGGTCTCCACGTCGATGACCATCAACGCACCGGCGGCGGTGCTCCTCGCCATGTACATCTGCGTGGGCGAGAAGCAGGGTGCCGGGGCCGGCAGGCTCCGGGGCACCATCCAGAACGACATACTCAAGGAGTACATGGCAAGGGGCACGTACATATTCCCGCCGGCCCAGTCCATGCGGCTCATCACCGACATCTTCGCCTACTGCGGCGACAAGGTGCCGAAGTGGAACACCATCAGCATCTCCGGCTACCACATCCGGGAAGCCGGCAGCACCGCGCCCCAGGAGGTGGGGTTCACCCTCGCCGACGGGATCGCGTACGTCGAAGCGGCCATCAAAGCGGGCCTGGACGTCGACGACTTCGCCCCCCGCCTGAGCTTCTTCTTCAACGCGCACAACGACCTCCTCGAGGAGGTCGCAAAGTTCAGGGCCGCGCGGAGGCTCTGGGCCAGGATAATGAAGGAGCGGTTCGGGGCGCGGAAGCCGGAGAGCATGATGCTGCGCTTCCACACCCAGACGGGGGGCTCGACCCTCACCGCCCAGCAGCCCGACAACAACATCATCAGGGTTACGATACAGACCCTGGCGGCGGTGCTCGGCGGCACGCAGAGCCTCCACACCAACAGCCGCGACGAGGCCCTCGCGCTGCCGTCCGAGAAGTCGGTGCGCATAGCCCTGCGGACCCAGCAGGTGGTCGCCTGCGAGAGCGGAGTCACGAACACTGTCGACCCGCTGGCCGGGAGCTGGTACGTCGAGAGCCTCACCGACGGCATAGAGAGCCAGGCGGCGGCGTACATCGAGAGGATCGACGCTCTCGGAGGCATGGTGGCCGCCATCGAGGAGGGCTTCCCCCAGAGGCAGATCCAGGACGCCGCATACGTCTGCCAGAGGCAGATCGAGTCCGGCGAACGCGTGGTGGTCGGGGTCAACAGCTTCAGGGTGGAGGAACCGCCACCCTCGGGGCTGCTGAAGGTCGATCCGGCGCTCGAGACATCCCAGAAGGCCAAGCTCGTGAAGATGAAGGCCGGCAGGGACAACCCGGCCGTCTCGGCCCGGCTCGCCGCCCTGGAGGCCGCGGCCTCCACCGATGCGAACCTCATGCCGGTGATCATTGACTGCGTCAGGGAGTACGCCACGCTCGGAGAGGTCTGCGGGGTCCTGAGGAAGGTCTTCGGAGAATACAGACCCTCCGTCATACTCTAGACGTGGTCGGCGCAATCAGGATCGCCGCCTGCGCAGCGCTCGCGGCAGCCATCCCATGCTGCGGAGGAGCCCGCCCCGGAGACGCCTGGCTCTTCATCCTCGACGGCGACACCGTTACGGTGGCCGAGGCCGCGGCCCACTGGGATTCGCTCGGCCAGGCCGACAGGGATGCGTTCTCTGAAAGCGCCGATCCAGGGCGCGACTATGTCGCGGCCTACTCGAGGATGCTGCTCGTGAGGCGCGAACTGCGTCTGCAGGGCTGCGAGGACAGCGAGTCCTTCTCGATCCAGCGGGTTGCCGCCGCCAGGAACGCCATGGCCCGCGCCCTCGGGGACTCCATGCTGGCAGGAGCCCTGGCGTCGGTCACCGACGCGGACGTTGAAGCCTTCCTGGAGGAATACGGCACCTCCGTGCTCATCACCATGTCGAACCGGCTGGATACCGTCACCACAGGACCGGTTCCGCTGCCGGAGCTCCCTCTCAGAGTCTCCGGAGCGATCAGGGACCTCGGGCAGGGTGAAACGGCCGGGCTCCCGGACGGTGTCACCGTCATGCTCGATTCGGTGTTCCCGTCCGATCCCGGAATGCTGGCCGGGATGGCGGCGGATTCCGCCGGAGCGGCATCCTACGCCCGCGACAGGATAGGCAGACTCAGGGCCTCGGCCTCGATCGAGGATCTGCTCGCGGGCGGCGGGTCGGGAGGATCCGTCGCCATCAGGCCGGATGCGGTGGCCGGGCTCGCCCGCTCGTTCGACGGCGGGCCGGAACCCGCACCGGACGACACGGTCCTGGCCTGCCCAGCGGGGGTCTGGACCGCATCCCGGCTGGCCGGTGAGATCGAGTATCATGGAGCATCGGAGCCGGTCCGGCCCTCCGACAGCTCCTGGGTGCATTCTTTCGCCCAGCTGGTCGCAAACCGGAGCTGCATGGCCACCGAGTTCCAGTCCCGGTATCCGGCAGCCGCCGGTGCGATCGAAGCCGAGGCGTACCGCACGGCCGTCTCGAACGCCGCCGAGAGCCTGTACCGTCGCAACGTGCTCGAAGGAATCGAGATCACTCCCGGGATGATCGACTCCGCCTATGCCGCCTCGCCTCCCGTCATCGACGAGAAGCGCGTGGTACAGGCCGTCTCCATTCCGCAGGAGAGGCTCGGGGAGTTCAGGGAGTCGGTGGCGGCCGGCACCGCCCGGGAATACGCGGAAGGCCTCGAAGGCATCTTCGTGGCCGGGCAGACCGCCATGCAGGGATCCCCTCCGCTGTCGAGGAACGAGTTCCCGTTCGGCCTGGGAGACAGCGTCTTCGCGCTTTCCGACACCCTGGCCTGGACCGGCCCCGTTCCTGCCGGGCCCGATTCGGCCGCCCCGTACGCCTCGATGAGGCTGGTCGAGATCATCCCGGCCAGGACGGCCACGAGGGAGGAGGCGGAGCCCGGACTGAGCGCCTCCATCCGCTCGGCCATGATCGAGAGCCGCATCCTTGCCTGGCTTGACGGGCTCTCGGAGGCGGCCGGCCTGGTGATCGACGAGGAGCTTCTAGAATCACTTCCCGCCGACCCCGGAGCCTGGAGAGACCTCTGAGGAGCCGGGGGGAGGAGGATGACCGCCAGGCTCCGCCCCGGGGCATGAAGGACTCGCGGCCGGCCGTTTCCGCCGGGATGCTTGTCTCCGCTCTGCTGGCCGTCCTGTTCCTCATCCCCGGAATATTCGACCCCACGTACAACTCGAGGCTGGCTGTCTATCCCGCCGCAGGGGCTGTCATGCTGCTGGCGGGCGCGGGCGGGATCACCGTCCGCTTCGCCCTCGCGAGCGCCATGCTCCCCGCCCTGCAGATCGCGGGCCTGCTCCCGGGCGGGGCCGTTCCGGGATCCATACCCCAGATCGTCAGATGGATCTCGTTCTGGATGATGCTGTGCGGCGCCTCCGGGATGCTCCGGACTCAGGGCCGGGGGAGGGTGTTCGGCGGCATCGCTCTCGCCGCAGCGCTGATCGCGGTTCTGTCGATTATCCTGCCGGACGACCTGCCGTCGGGGAATCCCAACAGGCAGGGACCGCTCCTCGCGCTCTCCCTGCTGGCGGTATCCACCGGCATGTACCGCCCCGGCAGGGCGGCGGGAGCGTCGCTCGCGCTCCTGATCGCCGCAGGCCTGTGGAGGAGCGGATTCTACACCGCCATGGCCACGGCGGTGTCCGCTCTGGCCTGGTTCCTCATCCGGAGGCGCCGGAGGACCTCCCTCCAGGGGATACCGATCGCAGGGATGATCCTGCTGCAGGCTTTCCTGCTGACAAGGCCGCAGGCGGCGGCGGCGATCCACCCGTCTCTCGAGCTGAGGACCCTGATCTGGAGATCGGGTTTCGCCCTGCTCGACGAGGCGGGGCCCGCGGGCACCGGGACCGCGGTCTCGAGGCTCGGCATCATGGCGGAGGGCACAGACAGGATGCAGGAGCTCGCAGGGCCGGACAGCAGGGTGGACTTCCTCCACTCCGAGATGCTCACCCTCCCGGTGGAGCAGGGAGTCGCAGGCATGGCTGCCCTGGTGCTGTTCGCGCTTCTTGCCCTCACCGGCAGGATGAGCCGCGCCCGGGGCTCCGCCCTCGTCTGCTGCTGGCCGTTCCTGGCGATCGACCTCCCTCTGGCGACCCCGCTGGGCGCGATCCCGATCGCGGCCGGCCTGGCCTGGGCGTCAGGGGCCGGTGCAGGCCGCCTATTAGGTCGCACGGCCGTCCGCGCCGCAGCCCTGGCCGCCCTGGTCCTGGCCGTGGCCTGGGCCTTCATCGTGATCGAGGGCAACCGGCTCCTGTCGGAGGGCATCAGAGCAGGGGCGGCGGGACGGAACGCACAATCCGCCGAGATGCTCGACAGGGCCTCGGCTCTGATCCCGTGGGAGGAGCGCACCCATTTCTACGGGGCGGTGGCGCTTGCGCGGGGCTCGAGGCTCGAGGAGGCTGTCGGTGAGGCACGGGAGTTCGTCCGCATGTATCCGTCCTACTGGAGGGGATGGGCTCTCGAAGGGGATCTCCTGGCGGCCACGGGGCGCCGCGATGAGGCCGCCGGGGCATATCTGCAGGCGACCTTGACGGCCCCCGCCGGCACCGACTCGCTCGAGCTGGTGGCATTCAACGCAGCTGCCGCTCCACCTCCGGATACGGCGTCGGCGGAGATACTCGCGGTGCGTCTGATCGAAGCGGAATCCATCCTGCCCGAAGGCGATCCAGTTATCCTCACGGAGTTCGCCAGGAGGGCTTCGGGCATCGCGGCGGCTCTCCCGACATCCAGGGCCGATCTTGGTTCGAT
>JAKLEF010000102.1 GCA_022703195.1 Candidatus Fermentibacterota bacterium
GACAGCGGATCCTCGAGGGTCTCTCCCGGGCCAAGCGGCACCGGCATGGGCCCCCACGGGCCCATCCATGGCTTGAATCTCCGGTTCGTCAGGGCTTCCGCGAGGATCTCCGCGATCCCGGCAGGGTCGGTTCCCGCTGCGGAGGCCTCGGCCAGCATGGCCGAGGCGGTCTGCGGCCCGACGCCCTCCAGGAGCGTGTATATCGGCCGGGGCGAGGTCGCGCCGGAGAGGACCGCAGCCGCCTCGCGCGAGCCCCATTCCGAGGGCGGGAGCCCCGAAGGGGGCGGAGGAGCGTAGATCCCCCCCGGAGCTATCGTGCGGAACCGGCTCATCGTCCTGGTGACGATCCTCGTGCAGGCCAGTATCCTGTCGTCGCCGTCGCGTGTGAGCACGACATTCGCATTCCTGCCGGCCGCCTCGAACCTGAGGGTCATGGCCGAGGACCTGTAGGCCTTCTCCTTCTTCAGGCGGAAGAGGAGGAGCCTGTCGGAGCCGTGCTGCGAGACGCCCGCCAGCACGCATCCCGAGAGAAGGGAGTCCCACGGTTCCGTTCCGGCCATCGGAGAGCCGGGTTCGATCGAGACGCTCTGGTTCTCCGGTGAGGCGGACAGGACCAGGCGGCCCCTCCCCCCGGAGAGCCCCAGCACCACCCGGCCGTCGCGGCCTGCGCCGGCAGACGCCGTCCCGGCGCCCGAAAGGAGCTCATCGAGCCTCCCGGCCACCACCGCGTAGAACACACCGTCCAGACTGTACCATCCTCTCCCGTGAATCGGGTAGAATATACCGACTGGCCCTTCACTGGAGGTGACCCCTGGAATCTATGACGGGATTCGGCAGGGCCGGCGCGGATGCCGGTCCGGCCAGACTCTCCGCCGAGGCGCGGAGCGTTAATCAGAAGGGTCTCAACATACTCGTGAGCCTGCCGGAACAGCTCGCGGCCCTCGAACAGGATGTCCGCGAAGAGGTGAGGCGGAGGTTCTCGCGCGGGAGGATCGAGCTCAGGCTGACTCTCGGGGTTCCGGCCGGCGCATCGGCCCCCCCTCCCGTGGATGTCGCCCGCGCCGGAGAATTCGCGAAGGCAGCCTCGCTGCTTGCCGGAGAGTTCGGCATCCCCGCCGGTATCACCGGTGCCGACCTCCTGAGGATGCCCGGAGTCGCAAGGCCCGCCTGGGAGGTGGATCCGCCGGAGGGCCCTGCAGTCATGGACTGCGTGAAAGCCTGCCTCGACAGCCTCGCCGAGTCGCGAAGGGCGGAGGGTGTGGCCCTCGCGGCCCTTCTATCCGCCAGGCTCGTGAGGATGAGGGATCTGGCCTCGAAGGTGGCCGGCCTGCAGCAGGAGTCGGTCCCCGCGGCCTTCGAGAGGATGAGGGAGAGGGTGCGCAGGCTTCTCGACGGCGCAGGGGTGGACGAACAGCGCATGCTCCAGGAGCTGGCCATACTGGCCGACAGGCTGGATGTCGGCGAGGAGCTCGAGAGGCTCGAGTGCCACATCTCCAGTTCGCTTGCGCTCGCGTCTTCGGACGAGCCCGATGCTGGCCGCCGGCTCGGGTTCCTCCTGCAGGAGCTGCAGCGCGAGATCAACACCCTCGGATCCAAGCTCGAAACACCCGAGGGCACCATGATCGTCGTGGAGATGAAGAACGAGCTCTCCACGCTCCGGGAGCAGATCGCCAATGTCGAGTGACGCCGGCATGCTTGTGGTCCTGGCCGGTCCATCCGGCGCAGGCAAGACCACCCTCGCCAGGAGGCTGGTGGAGGAGGTCCCCGGCTTCGAGTTCTCGGTCAGCACCACCACCAGGCCCCCGAGGGGGGAGGAGCGTGACGGCACCGACTATTTCTTCGTGTCCGACGACCGCTTCGACGAGCTCGTCCGGCTCGGCTACTTCCTCGAGTGGGCCGGGGTACACGGGCGCCGCTACGGCACCTCCAGGGACTGGGTGTGCGAACGGCTGGCCGCAGGCCGGTCCGTCGTCCTCGACATAGACGTCGTCGGTGCGAGAAACGTCCGCCGGGCCATCCCCGGCGCCGTGCTCGTGTTCGTGGCGCCTCCCTCCCTCGAGGTCCTCGAAGGGAGGCTGCGCGGCAGGGGGACGGAGTCGGGGGATCTCCTCGAGGGCCGGATCGATGCAGCCGCCTCCGAGATGCGCTGGGCCGGCGCCTTCGACTACCTGATCGTCAACTCTGACCTCGGGGCGGCAGCTGCGAGGCTGTCCGCCATCGTGGATGCGGAGTCGGCCAGGATCAGCGCCTGCGGCTATCCCAGACCCGCCGGGTTCTCACCGCTCATCCGGGGTTCGCATCGTGAGGAGTGGCGCGGGAGGCGGGTCCTGATCGCCACGGGCCCGACGCGCGAGTACATCGACGAGGTCAGATTCATCTCGAATCGCTCCAGCGGCGTGATGGGCTGCGAGCTCGCATCCGCGTTCAGGGCGGCCGGAGCCGCGGTGACGCTTCTCCTGGGTCCGTGCCGGGCCGTGCCGCCCAGGGCTGTCGCTCTGGAGCGCTTCACGGATTCGAGGGATCTGGCGGGCCTCCTTGGTCGGCTCGCGCGATCCCACGACATCCTCGCCATGCCCGCGGCGGTGGCCGACTTCAGGCCCTCCCGGAGGGTCACGGGGAAGATGCCCCGCGGCGGGGGGTTCCAGCTCCAGCTCGAAGAGGTGGAGGATGTCTCGGCGTCGGTGTCCGGGCTCTGCCCCCTGCTCTCCTTCAGCCTCGAGTTCGGAGATCGGGTCCAGGCCATTTCGCGCGCCAGAAGGAAGATGGAGGCCAAGGGGGCCTTCGCGTCGTTCGTGAATGCGGGCGGGATCGAAGGCAGCGGGATGGACGCCGATGCGAACTCCGGCGTGCTCCTGCTCGAGGGCGGGGGAGCCGTGGACATCCCGCAGGGATCCAAGCGCTTCGTCGCCGAGTCGATAGTCTCCTCGCTGCCCGTCCCCCCCGGGCGCGGAGCCTGAGGTGGACCCGCTCTGGGCCGCCATAGGCAGCTTCGGCATCGAGACCGTCCATCTCCCGGCAGGCAGGAGGCCTTCCGGCTGGGGCCCGGCGAGCGGCCCGGCGAAAGCCGCAGGCGGAGACACCCCCGCCCCCGTCCGCGCCGGCGGGCGTAAGGCTGTCGAGAACGGTTCCTCGGCGCTCGACAGCATCGCCGGGGTCCGCGAAAGGCTGGGCTCCTGCGAAGCCTGCCGGCTGTCGAAGACCAGGAACAGCATCGTCTTCGGCGAGGGGAACCCCTGCTCGGGCGTGCTCGTCGTCGGCGAAGGCCCGGGGGCCAGCGAGGACGAGACCGGCAGGCCCTTCGTAGGCAGGGCCGGCCAGCTCCTCGACAGGATACTGGCCTCGGTGGGGCTGGACAGGGAGTGCTGCTACATCGCGAACGTGGTCAAATGCAGGCCCCCGGCCAACAGAGTGCCCTCCCAGGACGAGGCGGACGCCTGCGCATGGGTGCTCGACGCCCAGATCGAAGCCATCGGACCCGGTGTGATCCTCGCCCTGGGGGCCACCGCGATGGCGAGGCTGCTGGGATTGAAGTGCCCCCTGGGCCAGGCCCGGGCTGCCGTGCACGACTATCGCGGGATCCCCGTGGTCGTCACGTACCATCCGGCGGCGCTGCTCCGCACGGAAGCCCTCAAGAGGCCGGTGTGGGATGACATGAAGAAGCTCCGCCGGCTGATGGACGAAGCCGGCCTTCCCAGGAGGACGGGCATAGATGCGGGTTGATCCGGATTCCGCCGCTCCCAGGAGTGTCGACGCAGAGCGGGGCGTCCTGGCCGGTGTGATGACCGACCCCGAGATAGCCGTCGAGGTCTTCGGCCTGCTCACCCCCGAGGACTTCCACGACGCAAGGCATTCGTACGTCTACAGGGCGTGCATGTCCCTCGACTCCAGGAACCGCTACATCGATCTGGTGACCGTCGCCGAGGAGCTGGAGAGGCAGAAGTGGCTGGAGCTCTCCGGCGGGATAGACTACCTGACCGGCCTGGCCGACGACATCCCCATCCTGGCGAGCGTCAGGCAGTATGCCGAGATAGTGCGCGAGAAGTCCATGCTCAGGCGCCTCGGGGCCGCCAGCCGCGAGACCATCCGCGAGATCACCGAAGGCACCCTCATCGCGGCCGAGATCATAGACAGGGCAGAGAAAAGGGTGTTCGACATCGCAGAGAAGACGGCCGACCAGGACTTCCTCTCCATGGAGGAGCTGGTCGGTGTCGGCATGAGGGAGTTCGAGAGGGTAAGCCAGTCCGATACCCACATAACGGGTCTCAGTACGGGCTTCGACAGGCTCGACTGGATGACCACCGGCCTCCATGGCGGCGAGCTGGTGATCATCGCGGCGAGGCCGTCCGTCGGGAAGACGACCCTCGCGATCAACATGGCCCTCAACATCGCCCGGCAGAGCAGCGACACCGATCGTCAGAGCGGAGACACGGCCCGGCCGCGCGGCGGCGCGGTCTGCTTCTTCAGCCTCGAGATGGCCGGGCGCGAACTGATCAAGAGGATCCTGTCCTCGGAATCCAAGGTCGGGATGGACGTGTGGAAGGGCGGGAACATGTCCAGCCAGGCCATGCTCGACTTCACCAATGCCTGCGACTGGCTCTCCTCGCTGCCCATGTTCGTCAACGAGCGGGCAGGCATCACCTCGCTCGAGCTCCGCGCCAGCGCGAGGAGGCTGCGCAAGAGGTTCGGCCTTTCCGCCGTCTTCGTCGACTATCTCCAGCTCATGAGAGGGATTGGCGGGGAGGAGAACAGACAGCAGGAGATAGCAAGGATCTCCGGCGACCTGAAGGCGCTCGCCAAGGATCTCGACGTTCCGGTGATCGCCCTTTCCCAGCTCTCCAGGCGGGCGGTCTCGCACGAAGGCCCCGCCCGGCTCCCGAGGCTCAGCGACCTGAGGGAGAGCGGTGCCATCGAGCAGGATGCCGACCTCGTCATCTTCCTGCACGAGGAAGGCGGCGAGGAGGCTTATGCCGACAGGAGCTACCCCCGTGACCGCTCGGTCAAGCTCGTCATAGGCAAGCAGAGGAACGGCCCCAGGGGCGAGATCGACATGATCTTCCAGACCGAGCTGGGGAGGTTCCTGGAGATGGCGCGGGACTAGCTTGAAACCACGCCGCAGGACGGCCTTCTTCTGCAGTCAGTGCGGGAACGGCAGCCCTTCCTGGAGCGGCAGGTGCGAAGCCTGCGGCTCCTGGAACACGATCGTGGAGGAGCCGGTACAGGAGGGTGCCGGCAGACCCGGGGGCGGATCGGGCAGGAAGGCCGAGGCGGTCCCGATCGACGACATCCCTGCCGGCGACGGAGAGAGGATCCCCACGGGGATACCCGAGCTGGACAGGGTCCTCGGAGGCGGGCTGTTCAGGGGTTCCATGGCCCTGCTCGGGGGCGAGCCGGGCATAGGCAAGAGCACGCTGATGCTCCAGCTCTCGCATTTCCTGGCGGCCGCCGGGGAGACGGTGCTCTACGCCACCGCCGAGGAGTCGCCCGGGCAGGTGGCGAACCGGGCGAGGCGGATCGGGTGTACCGGGAACAGCGTGCTCGTCCTCCCGGCCACCAGGCTCGAGGACATTGAGGACGCGCTCGGGAGGACGGGAGCCGGCATACTCGTGGTCGACTCGATACAGACGGTTTATTCCGAAGCTCTGTCGAGCGGCCCGGGATCGGTGGCGCAGGTGCGGCACTGCGCCTCCGAACTGATGAGGCTGACGAAGCCCGGAGGCAGGACCAGCCTCCTGGTCGGGCACGTCACGAAGGACGGGACCCTGGCCGGTCCCAGGGTGCTGGAGCACCTCGTGGACACCGTCATGAGCTTCGAGGGTGACTCGAACCGTTCCCACAGGCTCCTGAGGGCGCTCAAGAACCGGTTCGGGCCGTCCAACGAGCTGGGGATCTTCGAGATGACTCAGCACGGCCTGACGGGCATCGCCGAAGCTTCAGCCTTCTTCCTCGGCAGGAGGCTCGAAGACCTCCCGGGGAGCGTGGTGTGCACCGTGATGGAGGGCACAAGGCCCTTCCTGGTCGAGATCCAGGCGCTGACCTCGCCGACCAGGTACGGATTCCCGCAGAGGAGCGCCAACGGCATCGATTCCAGGCGCCTCCCCATGCTCCTCGCGGTGCTCGAGAAGCGCTGCGGCCTGGAACTCGGAGCGCAGGACGTGTACGTGAACGTCGCGGGAGGCGCCACTCTCGCAGACCCCGGGGCCGATCTGGCGATATGCCTCGCAGTGGCCTCGAGCAGGCTCGAGAGATCGCTCCCGGCCGGGCTGGCCGTTGCCGCCGAGGTGGGGCTGGGCGGGGAGCTCCGTCCCGTATCGGGCTTCGACAGGCGGCTGAGGGAGGCCAGGACACTGGGATTCAACCTCTTCGCAGCGTGCAGAGACGACTGCGCGGAGGAGGACAAGGCCCTCAGAGGGCATTCGACACTGTGCGGCTGCATCGAGGACATTCTTGCACCTCGGGGGCGCCGCGGAGGGGAAGCGGACTCATGAAAGCCATCAAGACCGAAGGGTGGGGCCCCAGGCTCCTCCTGCTGCTCGTTCTGTGCATCGTCGGTGTCTCGGCGTCGACAAGCCCCTGGCATCTGGGGCTCCTCCTCGGGCTCGCGGTAGGCACCCTCGCGATAGTCATTGAAACCAGGTTCGTCAGGCTGCCCATGGTCGACGCAGTCTACATGCTGGTCGGCGCCGCCACTGGGATAGGGCTGGGGCTCCTGGTCATGCTCCTGCTGAGACTGGGCAACGTAAGGCTCGGCGCAGTCGGCGGAATCGACCCGTTCCTCCTCATCCCGCTCGCCCTGGGCTATGCCTTCGCCCAGGTGGCCTTCGCAAAGGGGCCGAGGGCCCCGGGCGTCCCGGGAAGGGAGACCGTCGCTCCCTCCCATGCAGCCAG
>JAKLEF010000103.1 GCA_022703195.1 Candidatus Fermentibacterota bacterium
TGGGTCTCAGCAGCGAAGTTCACGACGGCCGAGCACCCCTCGACAGCCTTCCGGGCAGCGTCGGGATCGCAGATGTCACCCTGCATGAATTCGACGGGCCCGGGGGACTCCAGGCCGGCGAGGTTCTCGCGCCTGCCCGCATATGTGAGCTTGTCCAGGACGCGGATGGACCATCCCGGGCGCCCGGAGGCCAGGTGCCTCACGAAGTTGCTGCCTATGAAGCCGGCGCCTCCCGTCACCAGGATCCTCATCCCGCCGTCCCTCCACACGCCGATCTGCGCGAGAGCTCCGCCACCCTGACGTTGGCCTCGAGGTAGCCGTCGATGCTCGATCCGGCATCGCTCCACCAGCCCTCGAGGACATCGGCCTGGAGCAGCCCTCTTTCGAGATAGGCATTGTTGAGGTCGGTCACCTCCAGCTCGCCCCTGGCCGAGGGCTGGAGCCTGGAGATGAAGTCGAACGCGAAGCCGTCGTACATGTAGACGCCTATCACGGCGTGGCTGCTCCGCGGTTCGGCCGGCTTCTCCTGGATCGAGACCACCCTGCTCCCGTCGAGTTCGGCGACTCCGTAGTCCCTGGGGTTGGGCACCTCCTTCAGCAGGATGCGCGCCCCTCCGGCCTGACGCTCGAAGGCCTCGACGTAGGGCCTGATGGAGCCTTCGAGGATGTTGTCCCCGAGGATGACAACGAACCTGTCGCCGCCGACGAAGGCGCTGGTCAGCCCGATGGCCTCGGCTATCCCCCCCTCGCGGACCTGATAGGCGTAGTTGAGGATGCGGAGACCGAACTGGGAGCCGTCGCCGAGCAGCCTGAGGAAGTCTCCCGCGCTGCTGCCGCCCGTCACGATCATCACTTCGGTGATCCCGGCACCGACGAGCGTGTTGATCGGGTAGAAGATCATTGGCTTGTCGTACAGGGGGAGCAGGTGCTTGTTCGTGATGTTGGTGAGGGGTCTGAGCCTAGTGCCCAGGCCTCCGGCGAGGATGACTCCCTTCATCGCGCCTCCTATCGGACCAGGGCCAGCCCGGTAAGGGCATCGCAGCCGTCCTGGACGACCTGGACTAGATAGACGCCCGACGATGCGGGCTCGCCGCCCGAATCCGTGCCGTCCCAGGCGATGCCGTCCCTGTCGGGGGACGCGAACTCATAAACAAGAGCGCCGGTAAGGTCAAACACCCGGATGGTCGTGGGGGCGTCCGGAAGCCCCGCCACGCCGAGGACTTCGCCCTCGCCCGGCATGAACGGGTTGGGGTAGATGACCGCCCCGCCCCCGTCGCCGCCGAGCCCCTCGCCGAGGTCGACCCGCCACATGCCGTGATCGGTGCCGATGTAGAGGAGGCCGGCGTCCCTGTCGCAGGCCAGGTCGTGCATCACGGTCGACAGCAGGGGGCAGTTGAGGGTGTTGTACTCCTCCAGCCCGCCTCCCGGCAGTATCCTGTACAGAGCCTCGTCGGTGGCGGCCCAGACGGATCCCGTGTTGTCCTCCACGAGGGCGGTGACCGCCCCGTCCACCCCTTCGACCTCTCCGGCCGTGAGGGCGCCCGGTTCGACGACGCCCAGGCCGAATGCCGTGCCCACGAACAGCCTCCCCGTCCTGGCCAGGGCGAGGGCGGTGACCTCGTCGTCCGGCAACCCGTCCGAGGCATCCATGACGGCGGAGACCTGGCCGACGGCCGGGCCGACGAGGGCCAGCCCGGTGGCGGTTCCGACCCAGGCGCTCCCTCCCGGCAGGCCGAAGACGGCCTGGACTGCGCCGGCGGGCAGCCCGTCGGAAGCCGTCCAGGAGACCCAGGAGGCACTAGATGTCTCGCCAGGGGTCCAGTCGAGGCGGGTGACCCCGGCCGCCTCTCCCGGGGCGACCTGGGTCTGTCCGAACCAGGTCTCTCCGGTCGGGGCCCTGTCGATCGCGCGGATCCTGTCGCTCAGCAGGCCGCTGTTCCCGATGTTCAGGTCGATGACCGTGTCGTCGGAGGTATCCCGGGTGCCGGAATTGTCGAGCCATGCCACGCCGTAGGCGTAGGGGGAGATGAACACCGATCCCCCTGGCTGGCTCTCGCTCGTGAAGACCTGGTGCTCGCCCGGGAGGACCGACAGGTAGGAGACCCACGAGCCGTCCATCAGAACTCCCGCTCCCATGTTCTCGGTCGTCACCCAGCAGGTCCCGTCGTCCGCGAGCGTCACGGAATGGATCGTGCAGGACGGGATCCCGGAGGGCGCGGACAGAACGTAGAAATCGTTCCAGCGGACGCCTATGCCCGCCCCTGAATCGTCGGCGTCCAGCTCGTTCGAGACCCCGGCGCAGACGAGCCCGCCAGGGCCGAATGCAATGGCCTTCACGTCCTGCCCGCCCTTCACGGTGCGGGAAGTCCAGACGCCGCCCTCCCTGACGTTCGCGAGCCATCCGGAGCCCGCAGCCAGGTCGGTGCCGTCGGAGGCCAGGCACAGGGCTTCGTCGAACGGGAAGGAGGCATCCCTTTCCCATGTCCCGCTTCCCGAGGGCAGGAAGTACAGCCCGTCGTCGGCGGCGGCCCAGAGGGTGTCCGAGCACCATGCGAACTCACGGAGCTTCTTCCCGTCCATCTCCGGGTACCGGGTCCAGGAGGAGGGGCTGCCGGGGTACAGCCCGGCCCCCAGGTGCGAGATCCCGGCCTCGGTGCCGACGAACAAGCCCGAGTCGGAGGGAGCCAGGCACTTCACGATGTCGGACGTGAGCCCGCCCCCCGTGCTGAGCCCGGTCCAGGTCTGGAAGTACGCGTACTCCATTATCGCGAGCCCCTGGGTGGTGGCGGCGAAGACGGACGTATCGGGCAGTATCGCGTTGATCTGCTGGGAGATGGGAAGCCCCTCGAGCTGGCCGAAGTGGGTGAAGCCCGAACCCGGCCTGAAAAGATCTATCCCTCCGCCCCAGGTCCCGACCCAGATCGATCCGTCCGGTTCGGCCGCCAGGCATCTGCAGTTGGAATGGGACAGCTCGCCGGGATAGGTCCACACGGAATCCCAGGCGGTGAGTCCGGCTTCACCTATCGTGCCGAAGGCCACGCCGCCGGTGGTGGCGCAGACAACCGAGCCTCCCGAGGAGACGATGTCCGCCACGCTGCCGAAATGGGCGTAGTGGGTCCACTGAGAAGGGGAAACCGCAGAGACGGCCGCCATCACCAGGAGGTTCATGTCCTCTCCCCCCACCAGCCGAGGAGGAGGCGCAGCCCCTCCTCGAGAGTGTATCTCCTCCTCCAGCCGAGTGCCTCCATGCGGGAGGCGCTGCCGACCTGGACGGAAACGTCGGATTCCCTGAGCAGGGAGGGATCCGGCACCGTTTCGACGGCCGATCCCGACATCCCGATCAGGATGTCCAGGATCGAGGCCATCGTGCGGCCCTCCCCGCTCGCGATGTTGTAGACCGTCCCGGACCTCCCCCTGGCGAGGAGTGTCGAGTAGGCCTCCACGACGTCGCCTATATAGGTGTAATCCCTCACGGGCGCGAGGTTGCCGACGGAGATCGAGGACGGCCCGCCCCTGGCGGCCTCGAGTATCCTGCGGCAGAAGGAAGGGAGGGCGAACCTGGGATCCTGCCACGGACCGAAGTGGGGGAAGGGCCTGACGATCACGATGTCCATGCCGGAGGACCTGGCGGACTGCCTGACCGCTTCCTCTGCGGCGGCCTTGCTGCCGCCGTATGCGTTCCTGGGCGCGACCGGGGAGGACTCGGTCAGCAGGCCGGACGACGAGCCGTAGACTTCCGACGAGCTCACGAAGAGGATCCTCGCGCCGGGGCACGACGAGGCTGCCCATTCGAGCATGGCGGCCGTCCCGGCGGTGTTCACGGTGTAGATGCCCGCTGCGTCCATCCCTGAATGGGCGACGGAGGAGACTCCGGCCAGGTGGACGACGTACCTCGCACCTCCGCGGAGGGCATCCGGAACAGGGCCTCCGGGAAGCCTCCACGAGAGCCGGGCGACTCCCGGCGGCGCCTCGAAGGAGTCGCCGAGGTCGGTGGCGAAGTCGCCCGCGCCCATCTCGAGCTGATACATGAGATGGCGCCCTGCGAAACCCGCGGCGCCGGTGACGAGGATGGGGCCGTCATCGAGCACCATTCCACCAGCAAGTGTCCTTGCCATGGCTAACGCCCCCCGGTCTGTCCGCCGAAACGGCCTAGATACCTGATCTCCTCGACCAGGGAGACCCCCGACGTCTCGAAAACCGCCCTCCTGGCATCCCCCACGAGGTCCGTGACGTCGCCCGAGGAGGCACCTCCCGTGTTCACGATGAAGTTGGCGTGGAGGTCGGATATCATGGCTCCCCCCGCCCTCCTGCCCTTTAGCCCGGCCTCCTCTATGAGCCTGCCGGGGGGAGGGGCCCCTTCAGTCCTCCTGAACACGCTGCCTGCATTTGGCAGCTTGAGAGGGAACGACTCCCGCCGCTTCCGGAGGATGCCCGATGCGGACTCCATGAGGGCGGCCGCGTCCCCTGCGCGGAGTTCGAGGGCGACCGAAGCCACGATTCCGGTGGACGACTGGAAGGCGCTCGTCCTGTACCCGAACCCGCATCCCTCCCTGCCTGCCGTCACCCATCCCTTCTCCGACAGGTACCGGACGGAGTACACAAGTTCGGAGATGCTTGCCCCGTAGGCCCCGGCGTTCATGAAGACAGCCCCGCCGACGGTGCCCGGTATGCCCACGGCGAACTCCAGCCCTGCCGCGCCTTTCATGCACGAAGCGCCGGCAAGGCCCGGGAGCATTGCGGATGCACCCGCCTCGACCCTCCACAGGTCGCCGTCCCTCCGCCACAGGATCCGGCGGAATGCACCGGAGAGCCTGATTACGAGCCCGTCGCAACCGGAGTCGGAGGCCAGGATGTTGGAGCCCCGGCCCAGGACGAAGATGCGGACGCCCAGATCCCTCGCAGTTCCGGTGACCTCCTCGAGCATCCCCGGCGAGTCGGCCTCCAGGACCGAAGCGTCGCCCCCGATGCGCCATGTCGTCAGGTCGGCAAGGCGGGCAGTGCGGATGCGGCCGGGGAATGCTGCGGACAGGGCTCCGATGGCGTCAGGCTCCGTCATGGTTCCTCCGGGTGTAGCCGCGAAGACATGCTCCGACCGATAGATATGTGAACAGGAGGCCCGGACGGCCCACGATCTCCATCCAGCGAAGGATCGAACGGTAGACGGGGTCGGAGACGGCGGCCGCCACCAGAGCGGCCCTCAGGCGCCCGGCCGGACCCCGCGCATGCTCCGGGACCCAGGCGGTCCCCAGCAGCCCGACGAGCCCGGGGTGCTTCGCGAGGGTGTACGCCAGGCCTGTCGAGCCGTACTCCTCCATCTTGGCGGAATGCCTGCGCACCGACACGTCGTCGAGATGGTCCGCCCTCAGGGACGGGTCGCGGAAGAACGAAGCCCCGGCGAGGTGGAGCCGGTATGCGAACTCGGTGTCCTCGCCCCCGTAGCCCGTTATCATCTCGTCGAAGAGCCCCGCCTCCACGGCCAGATCCCTCGGCACCGATGCGTTCCCGGTGACGAAGTGCCTCCAGGGCATGGCGGAGAGAGTGCCTCCGGCACCTCCCGCCCTCGTGTCGAACCACTTCTGCCAGCGCGTGGCGGAGGCCGACCAGGCGTTGATCCGCAGGCCGCGGATGACGGCCCTGCCTCCGTGAGATCCGTGGAAGGCGGCGTGTCCCGCCAGGACGCCCGGAGCCAGCCTCAGATCAGCGTCGGTGAAGAACGAGACCGGCGCCTTCGAGGCTTCGAGGGCCGCGTTCCTCGCGCGGGGCCTGTTGCCGCGACCCCGGAGCCTGACGAGTTCCATCCTCGCGCAGCCCTCCGGGCGGAGGTCGAAGCGTTCGCCCACGGGTTCGTCGCTTCCATCGTCGACCACGATCAGTTCGTATTCCGTCCCGCCCGCCCCCTGCACGGACAGCGAACCGAGAAAGGCCGCGAAGGCGGCCCCCGGGTTCCTGACCGGGACCTGCACGGATACGGACGGCTCCGGATCAGGCATCCCGGCCCTCCTCCCGGGCTTCCTCCCGGAGCAGGGCGCGGCACAGGAGCGCCGAGCCGGCGGTCCATGCGACTGCGATCGTCGCCCTGAGAGGGAGGGAGAGCGTCGAGACGGGGCCCATCGCGGCCGGCACGGCCATGACGAGCGCGATCAGCGGAGCGTTCGCGGGGAAGGCGGCGCGGCCCGTCCAGAAAAGGCTCGCGGCCATGAAGAGATTGGTGCCCAGGGTGGCCAGTGCGGCGCCCGAAGCGCCGTAGAGCGGTATCAGCCTGTAGTTGAAGACGATGTTGCCGAACGCGCCGATGAACGTGGCCATCGAGACCTGCCAGGTCCTGCCCGAGAGCAGGGGGCCGGTCTGCGCCACGATGAAGACCCCGTACAGGGCGGCCGATCCGGCGAGGATGGGGAGCACCCGGGCCGCACCCGAGTAGCCCGGGCCTCCGACCAGCTCAACGAGCTCGCGCGAGGAGAGGGCCAGCAGCAGGGCGGCGGCCTCGAGCACGACGATGAAGGCGAGAGCCTGCCTGCCCAGCCTGGCGAGCCCTCCCGGCTGGCCGGCGGCTCCGAAGACCCGCCTGTGCCAGGCCATCCCGAATCCTATGGTCAGCGGCGTCAGGGCCATGCAGGCCGAAGACGACCATTCGTAGTAGCCGCTCTCGAGGAGATCGGGGGCCATGCTCCTGAGCATCATCATGTCCGCGGACGAGAGCACGAGCATCGCCAGCCCCGCGGGCACCAGGGGCAGGCTGTAGCGGAGGAGGCCCCTCGCGCTCCCCGGAGAGGGGCCTGCGAAACGCAGGGCGACGAGGATGGCGGTCGCGGCCGCCAGCATCGC
>JAKLEF010000104.1 GCA_022703195.1 Candidatus Fermentibacterota bacterium
ATTCCTCCACCGACACGGCCGTGATCTCCAGACAGAACTGCGCCGGCTCGAAGGGTCCGCCGCAGGGCCCCTCGACGATGACCGGCCCGTCCGGTGTCACATGCAGCCCGGATGTCGAGCCCAGGAGCTTGATGCAGAAGTTGCCGGTTCCGGGGAACGGGTTGCCGTCCCATCCCTGGAAGTCGGCCCAGTTCCCGGAGCCGTCCCTGTAGAAGCTCTCGCCTTCCGAGGCCGAGGATTCGACGATCGTCCTGTAGCTCGCCCCGAGAAGGACCGGTACGTCGGAAGTCCTGTCGTAGGGCTGGCCTCCGCGGTCCAGGGCGAGCACGGCGTAGAGGCTGTCCCCATCGACCGTCTCGAACGGCTCCGGGAAGTCGACGGTGTGGTACCCGGCATGGACGAACATCCCCGAGTCCGATGCCAGCATGCCGTACGGCTCGCCGCCGTCGAAGCCCGAGTAGACCGAGAGCGCCCAGGCCGTGCTGTCGGAGGCGGTGAAGAAGCCGCCCGAGGAGACCAGCATCGGCGATCCGGTGACGAATGCGTTCATGGCCTCGGCTGTTCCGGCCATGGTGTCCCGCCAGCCGTGGAGGTCGTGGTAGAGCACGCGGTCATAGCGCATGGGCTCCACATCGCGGAAGGACACTGCGCCCATCTGCGGTTCGTGCCCGGCCCAGCGGTCGTGGTAGGAGATCCAGAAGCAGCCGTCGAGACCCCATCCCGCGCCCCAGCTGTTCTTGCAGAGCCATGCCCCGGGCTCGGGGGCCTGCGTCTGGAGGGTGTCGTTCCAGCCGATGATGGCGATCGCGTGGTTCGGCGGCTCTTCGCTCGACGGGGGCTGGTAGTGGATGTAATCCTGGATGTACTCCTCGGAGTAGCACATGCAGGTGCCCATCACGCCGTACTGCATGACGGCTTCCTTGATCTCGTCGATCCTCCCGAGGTCGTCACCGGCGGTGTACCATTCGATGTGCCTCGGATAGTAGACGTGATAGCCGGGGGAGTACCGGAGGGGCGCGGGATCGTAAGACTGCCCGTCCGTGTCCCTGACCGCCCCGTCGCCCCTCGTGAGATAGGCCGAAGCGACCATGTAGTCGCCTCCGAAGTGCACGGTCAGGCCGCTGCCGGAGACGGGGTCGGCATCTCCGTTCCAGTTGTCGTTGAAGCCGTTCCACCAGTCGAGGTGGTATTCCGCCAGGTCGGGCTCGCCCTCCTCGCCGGCCGATTCCCAGGCGCCGGTCATCAGCAGGTTGCCTTCGATGGCCGCCATTGTGCCGTGCGTCCAGCAGGTGCCGCCCTCCTGGCTCTTGATCGAGGTGACGAAGCACTCTCCATCCACGTCCCTGAGGTCGAATGCGACCGGCAGGGCGGCGCACGGCAGGGCCGACGCCAGGAGGGGGATGATGTACCCCTTGCGGAATCCTGATACGGGTGTTCCCATTTCTCCTCCGGAGTGGCGTGACCCTAGACCGTGCGTGACCTCATTCAGATAATCCTGTGATGGAGAGCGGACCTTGTCCATATCCCGGGGACCCGGAGCCTGGCGACGCCGGCGCCCGGCCCTCTTCCGGAGGGATCGTCATCATAGCCTACAGGGACGGCATCGTCGCCGTCTCCAAGCCGGAGGGCATGGCATCGATCCCCGACCGCCGGGGCTCTCCCGGCGACCTCCATTCGATGCTCCAGGAGATCCTCGGCGCAAGGCTCTACGTCGTCCACAGGCTCGACAGGCCGACGAGCGGCGTGGTCCTCTTCGCGAGGACCGCTCCGGTCCATCGGGCGCTCTGCATGGCGTTCCAGTCCGGGGGAGCCGCCAAGACGTACCATGCCGCAGTCCTCGGCCATCTCGAGGACCGCACGATCTCGCTGCCCCTCAGGCGCTTCGGGTCGGGCAGAGTCTGGGTGGACGAGGCCCGTGGAAAGCCGTGCACGACCGTCGTGAAGGCCCTTGAGCACGGCACCGGATACACGCTGGCCGAGGTACGTCCGCAAACCGGCAGGCTTCACCAGATCCGGGCCCATCTGGCCGCGGTCGGTCATCCTGTGGCCGGTGACACCGTCTATTCGAAGGATTCGTGCGGTGCCTGGCCCAGGCTGATGCTCCACGCATCCAGGATAGAAGTGCAGTCGTCGGGAGGGGGGGCCGTCTTCGAAGCGCCCCTCCCGGAAGCATTCAGGTTCTTGCTCGACAGGGCCCGGACCGGGGCCCCGGGGGAGGAGTGACGCGATGGAGAGAGCCGACTGGACTGGTGAGTTCCCGGGTTCCGTGGTGGTCACAGATGCTGGAGGGACGATCCTCTACATGAACGGAAGGGCCGCCGAGACCTTCGCATCCGAAGGCGGCCCGGCGCTCGTGGGGCGCGACGTCAGGGAAGTCCATCCCCCTGCTGCGAGGGTGAAGGTCGATCGGCTGTTCGAGACGAAGCGCCTCAACGCCTATACGATCGAGAAGAACGGGACACGGAAGCTGATCTACCAGAGCCCGTGGTTCAGCGGCGGCGAGTTCGCCGGATTCGTGGAGCTGTCGCTTCCCATTCCCGCAGACATGCCGCATTTCGTACGCGGGACGAAGGCGGGCGGGACGTCCTAGACATCCCGCCCGCCGTGTCAGGCTCCCGGGTGCGGTATGACCTACCAGGCCAGCGATACCGCCAGCACAGCCAGGGAGACCGCGAGGACGGCGGGAAGGGCGCAGCCAGTCAGGAAGCATCCCCTCCTGCGGGTCGTGTCGCCGCTGTCGACGGGGGCGGAGTAGTCCTGCTGCTGCTCCTGGTAGGACCTGTCCCTGTCCGCCATGGACTTCGTGCCGCCGTCCCTGCCGATCTCCTTCTGGGCTGAGCCGCCGGCAGGCCTGGGCGGCTTGTAGGCAGGCTTGGTATGCCCGGCGGAGTTCTTCTTGAAGAATACCCCGCCGCCCATCTTGCCGCCGATCGAGGACCCCTTGCCCCTGGACATGCCTTCCTTGCCCATCTCGACCTCCGGTTGTCGGGAATTCCACGGGAATACTAACGAGGAGGCCTCCCCGGCGGAAGCCCGGGAGGGCCGGAGCGGGATCGATGCCCTATCTTACCGGCATCACTTCATGGCGCTGGCGGCGGTTCACGGGAGGATCGCGATGCTCTACAGGAGATTCGGACGCACCGGAGCGCGGGTTTCCGCTCTCGGATACGGATGCATGAGGTTCCTGTCCAGGAAGGGTGCGCCGACCTGGGGCGCGAACGTGGATGTGGCCGGGGCAGTCGCCCTGCTCCACGAGGCCAGGCAGGCGGGTGTGAACTACTTCGACACCGCCTACAACTACCACGCCGGGACGAGCGAGCGGATCGTCGGCAGGTTCCTGTCGGAGATCCCGCGCGACTCCGTGTTCGTGGCCTCGAAGAGCCCGGTGTGGAAGATGAGGAAGCCGTCGGATTTCAAGAGATATCTCTCCATCCAGCTCAGGAGGCTGGGCACGGGCAGGATCGACTTCTACCTGCTCCACGGCCTGGACGCGGAGTCGTTCGCGAAGTGCAGGGAACTGGGCGCCCTGGAGTTCCTGGAGGCCGAGACCGGGCGCGGCAGGATCGGGCACGCCGGCTTCTCCTTCCACGATGCCCCCCACGTCTTCCCGGCGATCGTCGATTCCTTCGACTGGGGCTTCTGCCTCATGCAGTACAACCTCGTCGACGCGAACAGCCAGGCCGGCACGGCGGGGCTCCGTTACGCGGCCTCGAAGGGGCTGGGCGTGGCGGTCATGGAGCCGCTTCGCGGCGGTGATCTCGTGAGGGGCATGCCCGACGCCGTGAAGAGGGGCTGGGCCGGGCAGCCGGAGTTCACGCCCGCCCAGCACTGCCTCCGATGGATATGGGATCAGCCGGAGGTGTCGGTCGTCCTCAGCGGCATGGGCACCCGCGACCAGCTCGCGGAGAATGTCGCGGCGGCCTCGGCCACGCCGCCGGGGTCCCTCTCACCTGCCGGGCGCGATCTATGCACCCGCATGCAGTCGGCCTACCTGGGCTTGAGGAAGACGGGCTGCACGCGCTGCGGCTACTGCCTGCCATGCCCTTCGGGGGTGTTCATCCCGAGGGTCCTGGACCTGATGGACGAGCGTTCGATGTTCCCCGAGTCGCCCGGCCCGTCCATGAGCTACTCCATGTGGCTGCCAGCCGCGAACCGCGCGGACAGGTGCACGTCGTGCGGCTCGTGCGAGTCGCGGTGCCCGCAGCACCTGCCCGTGAAGAAGCTCCTCGCGGAGGCCCACGCGGCTCTGACGGGCGGGGCCTCCGGGAGCTGACCGGCTAGATCCTCAGCGCCAGGGACACCCGGATGACGGGATACACGCCGACGCCGTTGAGGTCGTTCTCCACGGAGTCCTCCTCGCCCTCTAGGGCATTCGCCAGCTCCTGCTCCATGCCCGTGGGCAGCGACCCGCCCTCGTGCCGGAGCTCCACGGAATACGACTGCAACACTATACCGAAGTCGGTGGACAGGCCGAGCCCTCCGCCGGGCCATCCCGCCCCGTCGAAGCCGATGCCGAGATAGGGAGCCACGGGGTCCATCGAGACCGTGCCCCTGACCGCTCCCACCTCCCCGGGTGACCAGACCCTGCCCCCGAGCTCGACGGGAGATCTCGTGTCGATGGCCACGCCCATGTCGCCCGAGCTGAATGCGGCACCTCCCGAGAGCCTGAAGGAGCCTCCCGAGGGATGCAGGTCGAGCAGGACCGAAGTCCAGCCCATCGAGGCGTCCACTTCGTAGGGCAGGCCGCGCCAGGTGACCGATCCAGCACCGGAGAGTACCGTGTGGGAGATCCTGAGCGAAGCCCTCTCGCCTAGGCCTATCCCTGCCTCGGCCCCGGCGCCGGTGGTTCCCGCCAGGGCCCCGAGCGCCACGGGGCCGGCTGCAGCGCCTGCATCCGGGTGGATCGGGGCCAGGAGCACCACAGCCGCGAGGACTGTCGCTCCGGGTGGGAGGAATGGTCGGATTGTGAAAACTGCGGGGTCCTTCCGGTGTCCCTCCACCGCCCCGATCATCCAACGCCCGCGCTGGCGCAGGGGTTCCCGCCCCGCCCGGCAGGCCCGAGCCGCTTCGTCCTCGACCTTCGTGTGCGCGTTTCGACATATTGCCGGTTCGGAACGGACTGAAAGTCCATATTGGAAAGACCGGAAGGCTTTTATGAACCTCTTCGACGTCATGTCCCCCGGGCGGGTCAGGATCCTCGGATCCGGAACGAAGTCCGGAGCCCTGAAGGAGCTGACCGATCTCCTCGCCGCCACCGGAGTCGTCGCCGACCCCGGCGAGCTGGAGAGGCTGATCCTCGAGCGGGAATCCCTCATGAGCACGGGCATCGGCCTCGGGATAGCCGTGCCCCACGCCCGCATCTCGGGGCTCTCCACCTCGTGCATCGCCTTCGGGATCAGGCCCGAGGGGATCCCCGACTACGAGTCGATAGACGGATCGCCCGTGCGGATCGTGGCGATGATCATCACCGGGACGCAGCGGCAGAGGGAGTACATCGAGCTCCTGTCATCCCTCGCGAGGCTCTTCAAGGACGAGTCCGCACGAGAGAGGGTGCTCTCCGCCAGAACCTCGAAGGAACTGTGGGAGACACTGATGCACGAGCGTTCCGGCCTCCTCGCGTAAAAAGCTCCCGGACCGGCCGTGAAGGGTCGGATCCTCCCGGAGATCGGATCCGACGTTCCGGCCTCCTCGCGTAAAAAGCTCCCGGACCGGCCGTGAAGGGTCGGATCCTCCCGGAGATCGGATCCGACGTTCCGGCCTCCTCGCGTAAAAAGCTTCCGGGCCGCGAGCCGCCCGGGCGGCAGCCCCCCATGACACCAACCACTGTCGATCCCGTCGAAATGGAACGGGGGGCGGGCCGGCCCGCCCCCCGTCCTCTCGATCCCGAACCGTCAGTAGGTCATCGCGGCCATCTGCTCGTAGATCCGGAAACGCCTCGTGACCTCGGCCTGTGCGAGGGTCATGAGCTCCGCGGCATGGGCGGGGTCGGAGTCGGCCAGGGTCTTGAACCTGATCTCGCTGTAGGCGAAGTCCTTGAACGGGATCGAGGGGGCCTTGCTGTCGAGCTGGAGAGGGTTCTCGCCCTTTGCGATCCTCCTGGGGTCGAACCTGAGGAGCGGCCAGTAGCCCGAGTTGACCGCCAGCTTGTGGTGGTCGAGGCCCGTCCTCATGTCGATCCCGTGGTTGATGCAGTGGGAGTAGGCGATGATGATGCTGGGCCCCTCGTAGGACTCGGCCTCGACGAATGCCCTGACTGCCTGGGCGTAGTTCGCGCCCATGGCTATCCTGGCCACGTAGATGTTCTGATAGGTCATGGCGAGCATGGCGAGATCCTTCTTGGGCACGGCCTTGCCCGATGCCGCGAACCTCGCGACCGCTCCCAGCGGGGTGGACTTGGAGCACTGGCCGCCGGTGTTCGAGTAGACCTCGGTGTCGAGCACCAGCACGTTGATGTCCCGGCCCTGGGCCAGGACGTGATCGAGCCCGCCGTAGCCTATGTCGTAGGCCCAGCCGTCGCCGCCCACCACCCAGACGCTCCTGCGGAGCAGATAGTCCGAGATCGAGGAGAGCTGCCTCGCGTCGGGCGTGTCGATGCGGGCCAGCGCGCCGCGGAGTGCTTCGAGGCTGCACCTCTGGGCAGCGATCTCGGATTCGGTCTTCTGGGGATTGCCGGAGAGTGACGCCACGAGCCCTGCATCCAGGCTCCCCTCGAGCCTGTGCAGGAGCTCCACTGCGAATCCGGCCTGCCTCTCGGCGGTGAGCCTGAAGCCGAAGCCGAACTCGGCGGCGTCCTCGAAGAGGCT
>JAKLEF010000105.1 GCA_022703195.1 Candidatus Fermentibacterota bacterium
TCGCTTCATCAAACACCGTCCCCGACGAGGAAAATACCGACCGCATCCTCGATCCTGTCGATGGCCACGAACTCCATCTCCCGCCTCAGCGACTCGTCTATCTCCTCAAGATCCCTGGTATTGTCACGAGGCAGGAGGACCCTCCGGATGCCTGCGGAATGCGCCCCCAGGACCTTCTCCTTGAGGCCTCCTATCATCATCACCCTGCCGTGGAGCGTGAGCTCCCCGGTGACCGCCGCGTCCGCCCTGAGGGGTCTGCCGCAGACTGCGGAGAGTATGGAGAGGGCCATCGCCACGCCTGCGGACGGGCCGTCCTTGGGCGTGGCTCCGGCGGGCACGTGGACGTGGATGTCCATCTTCTGGAAATCCGCCGTGCAGCCGTACTCCGATGAATGAGCCCTGACCCAGGTCAGCGCGGCCTGCGCCGATTCCTTCATCACGTCGCCGAGCTGCCCCGTGAGCGAAAGCTTGCCCGTGCCCGGCATCGTCGTGCTCTCGACGAAGAGGATCTCCCCCCCCGCCTCGGTCCAGGCGAGCCCCGTGGCCACCCCCACCCTGGGCTCCCTGCCCGCGGTCTCGGAGAAAAACCTCACCGGCCCGAGGAAGTCGGCCACGGAGCTGCCGGTGATGCTCGCCGCGACGTTCTCCCCCGAGGCGACTCTCACGGCCACCCTTCTGCAGATCTTGCCGATCTGCCTCTCCAGCTCCCTCACCCCGGCCTCGCGAGTGTACCCGTCGACTATCGCCCTGAGCCCGCTCCGGTGGAATCTGGCGTTCCGGCCGACCAGGCCGTTGTTCCTGACCTGCTTGGGAACGAGATAGCGCCTCGCTATCTCGAGCTTCTCGGCCCCGGTGTAGCCGGAGAGCCTCAGGACCTCCATCCTGTCGAGGAGGGGCGAAGGGATGGTGTCGAGCTGGTTCGCTGTGGTGATGAACTCGACCCTGCGCAGGTCGAACGCCACGTTGAGGTAGTTGTCCCTGAAGCTGAAGTTCTGCTCGGGGTCGAGGACCTCGAGCAGGGCGGAGGTGGGGTCCCCCCTGAAGTCGCGGCCGATCTTGTCTACCTCGTCGAGCATGAAGACCGGATTGTTGGTCCCAGCCTCCCTCAGGCCCTGGACTATCCTGCCGGGCATGGCACCCACGTAGGTCCGCCTGTGGCCCCTTATCTCGGCCTCGTCGTGGACCCCCCCGAGGGAGATCCTGACGAAACGCCTTCCCATGGCCCTTGCGATGCTCTTGCCCATCGACGTCTTGCCTACGCCGGGCGGGCCCACGAAGCACAGGATGGGGCTGGGCGCGGACGGATTGAGCTTCTTCACGGCCAGGAACTCGAGGATCCTCTCCTTGACGTCCTTGAGGTCGTAGTGATCCTCGTCGAGGATCCGCCTGGCCTCCGACACGTCCAGCGAGTCCTCGGAGCCCTCCATCCATGGCAGGGCCAGGATCCACTCGATGTACGTCCTCGAGACAGCCACCTCGGGAGTGCCCGCCGGCATCCTGGCGAGGCGGTCCAGCTCCTCCTCGGCGGCCTTCCTGACCTCCTCCGGGAGCCTCACGGAATCCAGCCTGTCCCTGAGTTCGGCAGCCTCGGGATTATCGCCCTCGCCCGACCCGAGCTCCTTCTGGATGGCCTTCATCTGTTCCTTGAGCCAGTACTCCTTCTGATCCTTCTCCATCTCCGAGCGGACCTGGCTCTGGATCCTGTTCCTCAGCTTGAGGATCTTCACTTCCTTCGCCATGAGGTCCGACAGGAGCCTCAGCCGGCTGAGGATGTCGTCCTCTTCGAGGATCCTCTGCTTGTCGGCGACGCCCGCCTCTATCCCGCCTGCCGCCACGAAGCCGAGCCTCTCGGGATCCCTGAGCAGGCCCACGAGCTGCACCTCGTCGGGAACGCCCGGTGAGAGCTCCACGATCTGCTTGAGCTGCATCTCGATGTTCTTGCGCCAGGCCTCCATCTCCTCGTCACGGCCCGGGAGCTCCGTTTCGAGCCTCTCGATCCTGGCGACGAAGTAGGGAGTAGTCTGGACGTACTCGACTATCCTGAACCTGACCAGGCCCTTCAGACTCAGCCTGATCACGTCGCCGGGGAACCTGTAGAGCTTGACTATCCCGGCCGCGGTGCCCACGCCGAAGAGATCATCCGGCTCCACCGGGACGGTGTCCTGGTTCCTGACGGCGACCAGCCCGACTATCTTGTTCCCCACCACCGCGTCGTCCACGAGGCTGATCTGGGCCGTGTCGGTCACGGTCAGGGGTATCAGCGCGAACGGGAACGCCACCCCGTCCTGGAGCGGAAGGATGGGGATGGTATCGGGAAGCTTGAAACCGTTCTCCTCAGTCATCCGGATTCTCCTGGTCGACCCTGATGCCGACGGACCCGCCGGGGGCCTTGGGCATCTCGATGCAGAGGACGCCGTCCCTCATCGAAGCTCTCATGCCGTCTACGTCTATCCTGCAGGGAAGCTGGACGTCGCGCTCGAACCGCCCGGTGCGGATCTCGAGCCTCTCGGCGGACAGCCCGGTCTCGGGGGGCCTCCTGGTCCCCCTGACGATCACCGAACGGGGATTCGCGAAGAGTTCGACCTCCCCGAGGCTCATCCCCGGGAGTTCGACGTGCAGGACGAGCATGTCGTCCGTCTCGTACAGGTCGACGGGCGGTGCCCAGAAACCCGCGAAACCCTGGATCAACGCCCTGTCCGCCAGTCCTATTCGATGTCGAAGCGGATCTGGACCGTGGTCGTGACCTCCACGGGCTGGCCTCCCTGGGTCGCGGGCTGGAAGCGCCACTGCCTCACGGCGTCTGCGGCGGCCTGCCCGCATCCGAGCCCCAGAGGATCGTTGGTTACCTGGACATCGGTCACCGAACCGTCGGTACCGACCCTGACATCGAGGGTGACGTAACCGTGGAGGTCGCCCCTCTCCCTGGCCATGGCCGGGATGGACGGGGCGGACTGCTGGATCGCGAAGGGCGGTATCACGGGCTGTTCCTCGATGATGTCGGGCTGCTGCACCCTCTCGGCGGCCGTGTACCTGATCATCGTGTCCTCGCCGAGCGCGATCGTCACCGAAGTGGTCTGGTCCTCGTAATCGGGATTGGTGAGGCTCACCGAGTAGGTTCCGGGCTCGAGCTCGATGGGGGGCAGCGGAGTCTGGCCGTAGGACTGCCCGTCGATCGTGACCTCGGCCCAGGGCTCCGGCCCGATCAGCAGCCTGCCCGTGGTGACGATCTCGACGGGAGACACGGTCTGGCTGAATCCGTCGGCGCCGAGGGTGATGGACCTGGACCAGTCCTCGTGCCCGTCCATCCTCACCAGCACGGTGTGGGGCCCCCTGTCGGCGATGTGGGTGACCCTCCTGCCGGTTCCGACCTGCACCCCGTCGACCATGAAGACGGCGTTACCCTCGATGTCGCCGGCCAGGGTCAGGGAGATCTGGGATGTCTGCGACGAGAGCAGGGCCAGAGCCTGGTCGAATCCAGCGGGAGTGTCGACCAGCACGGTCTCGGGCAGGGAGTTGTACCCGTCGAGGACCGCCTGGAAGACGTGCAGGCCCGTGGGCAGGCTGACGGTGAGCGAGTCGGTCTCCTCGCCATCGACGAGGAACGTGACCGTGCCGGGAGCGGGCTGGGGCTCGCCCTCCGGCATCAGAATGCTGAAACTCACCGGGACCGTGCTCGTTCCCATGGAGTCGAGGATGACCGCCTCGTCGAGAGTGAAGCCCTGCTGGAGATCGAGGGTGCGGGAATAGACTTCGTAGCCCTGTGCCCTGATCTCGAGCTGTCTCGTTCCGAAGTCGACGCCGGTCAGGATGTATGCTCCCGTGGAGTCTCTGAAGAGGGCCTCCCCGTCCAGGGTCACCGAGAGGTCCTCGGGACCCTGCACCGCGAGGGAAATGGAGTAGGGCTGAACCTGGGGGACGTCGGGGACGTCGGGCGGGCGCGGCTTCAGAATGGCCAGCAGCAGCAGGCCCGTGACCGCGAGGGCCACGACCCCGATCACGATGAAGAGGATGGGGTTCCTGCGGCGGAGTTCGGCGCCTGCAGCCGCGGCACGCACGGGTTCCTCGCGGCGGACGGCTGCGGGGGCCGCCTCCTCGACGGGCGCACGGACGGGCCCCGGAGCCGGCTCTCCGACGGGGATGGCCACCTTCTGGAGCTTGTCGAAGAGCTCTCTGACCGTGGCGTCCCTGGGGTACCTCTCCCGCGCGGCCGCGGCTTCCTCCAGGGCTTCGGTGAACTCGTTCTCGGAAATCCTGCGGCGTATCGACGCGACGGCGGATGCGGCATCCCTCGGGGCGGCCGGGGCTGCCGTCGCCGCCGGGACCTCTATGAGATCCTCCGTATCGATCTCCAGCTCTTCCGGTTCCCCTGCGGGACGAACGGCCGGGGCGGGGGCCTGCACCTTCTCGAGCTCCGAGACGAGCTTCCCGAGGGCGGGGGCCAGGGCCCAGAAGTTGAAGATGTTCCATGCCTGCTCGAGCGCTCCGGCGGGATCGCCTGATCTGAGCCTCGTGAAGCCCAGGTCAGCGAGATTGTTGGCCTTGATGCTGCGCTTTATCGACTTGATCCGGCGGTTGATCTCCTCGTTCTCCGCCTCCTGGCGGCGGGCCCGCTCGAGTTCCTGGAGCGCGCGGATCTCGTCGCCGGCATCCATGGCTTCCTGGGAACGACGGATGCACTCCTCCACGAAGCCCTCCGACGCGGGGCCCTTCGCCTCCTCGGTCGCATGGGCCCTCATCGTCCTGGACCTCTTGAACACCTTCATGGCGGCGATTTCGCGCTCGATGCTCTGGATCTCCTCCCGCACGTCGGCGTTGGAGGGATCCAGGTCCAGGGCCTTGCGAAGCGTCTGAAGCGCCTGGTCGCGGTCACCCGACTCCACCTGCCTCCTGGCGGTGCGCAGGAGATCGTTCACTCGATCATCGGATGCGCTCATCAATCCCCCCTGTCAGGGTTCCCAGGACATGGTCGAACCAGCCGATCACGGCCGGAACACGGGCCCATCCCCCCGAAGCAATATAAAACGCGGCCTGCCGCTGACAACCGTTGATGAGGCCCTGGCCGGGAAAGGCACGGACGACGTTCCGGACAGGAACTTCACGCATGGTGCTCCTGCTCCGCACCGAACCGCCAGTTCATCTCCGACAGGGCGCCCTCGCCGGGCGGATGCGCCGATGCGAGAGCGGAAGCCCTCTCCAGGAGGTCGGAGTCGGTCATCAGGTCTGCCACCCGGAACTCGGGCAGACCGGACTGCCTGGTGCCGAACAGGTCCCCCGGGCCGCGCAGTTCGAGATCCCTCCTCGCCAGCTCGAACCCGTCGTTCGACGCCTCCATGGCCCTCAGCCTCTCCATAGCCTTCTCCCCCGTGTCACGGCCTGCGATGAGGAAGCACCACGAATCCCTCCCGCCGCGCCCGATCCTCCCCCTGAGCTGGTGGAGCTGGCTCAGGCCGAACCTGCCCGCACCCGAGACTATCATCACGGTGGCCTCCGGCACGTCCAGACCGACCTCGACGACGGTCGTGCTCACGAGTACTGCGGTCCTGCCCGCCGCGAAGTCCCCGGCGCGGGCATTCTTCTCGGAGGCCGGCATGGTCCCGTGGAGGAGCCCCACTCCCCCTGCGCCGGCCGGCCCGGCCTTCAGACGTTCGTACGCGGTGGTGGCATCGAGGAGGTCCTGCCCCTCCGTGGCCTCCCTCAGGGGATACACGATGTACGCCCTCTCCCCCGCGGCCAGCCTCTCCAGGAGCTTGTCCATCGCCTCCCTGCGCCCCTCCTCCCCGAGGACGCGCGTGTGCACCACGCCCCTCCCGGGAGGCATCTCGTCGATGACTGAAACGTCGAGGTCGCCGTAGAAGGCCATGGCGAGAGTCCTGGGTATGGGCGTCGCCGACATGATGAGCAGGTGAGGCCTGGGGACGAGGCCCCCCAGCATCGCCTCCCTCTGTTCCACCCCGAACTTGTGCTGCTCGTCCACCACCAGCACGGCAAGGCGCGGCAGCGTAACGGGCTTTTCGAGGATGGCGTGGGTCCCGATCAGGAGCATCGGAGCCCCCGAGGAGGCGTCTCGCAGGATGTCGGCCCTCTCATGCCTGGAGGTGCCCGCCGTTATGAGCCGCACATCCACTCCCATCGGGCCCAGGAGCCTCGACAGGGTCCTCTCGTGCTGTGAAGCCAGGACTTCCGTGGGAGCGAGCAGGGCGGCCTGCATCCCGCTCCCCGCCGCGGCGCGGCACGCGAAGGCGGCGACCGCGGTCTTGCCGGAGCCCACGTCGCCCTGGAGGAGCCGCCGCATGGCCGATGCCCGGCCCAGATCCGACGACAGCGCGGAGAGGGCGGAGGACTGGGCGCCGGTGGGTGTGAAAGGCAGCCCGGATACGAACCCGGTGAGGATGGCGGGTCCGGACTCCAGCGCAATGCCGGGGATGGCCGAGGCTCCGGCCCGGACCCGCCGCAGGAAGCACTGATGCAGATAGAGCTCCTCCAGGGCGAGGAACCTCCGCGCCTTCTCGGCCTCTTCCGGACTTCCGGGTCCGTGGGCGGCAATGAAGGCATCCGACCGCGACCCGAACCCCGCCAAAGCGGCCTGATCGTCGGGGAGCACCATGGGGAGGCCGCCGCCTGCGGCATCCAGGGCCCGCCTGACAAGCCCGCGCATGATGCCCTGCGAGAGCCCCGCCGTGAGAGGGTATACCGGCAGCATCCCACCCGACTCGAGGGCGGAACCCATGGGGCCGTCCGGGAAGAGCAGCTCGGGATGCGCCATGGAGAGGCCCCTGAAGAAGTC
>JAKLEF010000106.1 GCA_022703195.1 Candidatus Fermentibacterota bacterium
TCAGCCGCGAGAGGGTGAGGCAGCTCAAGAACAGGGCGATCAGTAAGCTGTACGAATCGGCCGACGGCAACACCCTGCTCCTGTTCCTGGGCTGATCCGTCCGGCGGCCCGATGCGCCTAGGCACGATCCACTGGGTACCGTGGCGCTCCGGAAGGGGGCGCCCGGTCGTCCTGACCAGGCTGAGGCTCCAGCTCGCGGGACTGTTCGTCTCGCTCGCCATCTCGGGCCTCATCGGGGCGGCCTTCATGCTCGGGCGGGCCGCGGGCATGAGGCACGGTCTCACCGGGGCGGGACGCGACGAGGCCGTTCTCGAGGGGGAGATCTACCAGCTCAGCGAGCGGGTCGACGAACTCTCGGCCCGTCTTGTCGACATCGCCGAGAGGGAGGAGCGGATCATGCTCGCCGGCGCGGGCCTCAACATGGACTTCTCGTCCCTCCTCCCCGGTTCCGCCCTTTCCGACCCCGAATCCGAGCAGGAGCTCTTCAGGTACATCGACGACATAGACCTCAGGCTGGTTCTCGCGGAACGCCTGGCGGAAGCCGAGCTCGAGGCCTACGACTCCCTGGCGGCCCACTTCCTCGAGATAACCGAGCAGCTCAGGCGGATCCCCTCCATCTGGCCGGCCGAGGGATACTACGTCAGCGACTTCGGATCGCGCATAGACCCGTTCACGGGTGCCGTGAGAAGGCACCAGGGAATCGACATCGCCGAGGGGACCGGCACGCCGATCTATGCCCCGGCCGACGGTGTGGTGACCTTCTGCGGATGGACATCGGGCTACGGCCTCGAGGTCATCGTGCGTCACACCGCGAGGATCTCCACGAGGTTCGCCCACTGCTCGTCGGTGTGCGTCACGGTGGGGCAGTCGGTCCGGAGGGGCGACCTGCTGTCGAGAATGGGCATGACCGGGAGGGCGGTCGGCCCGCACCTCCATTACGAGGTCCTCTGCGACGGCGTCCAGATAGACCCTGACGACTTCATCATCCGCACCGGCGCCAGGCAGTCGGTGTTCTGACGGGATGGGCCGCGGCTTCGACTCCCGGCTGTGGGACGGGTACGCCCCGTACTTCGACGCCGAGGAGGGGACCGTGTTCCCCGTCGACGCTCTCGAACTCCGGTTCTATGCCGAGATGCGCAACCGCTTCAGGGGAGACGCCCTCGAGATCGGCGCAGGCTGCGGACGGCTGGCGGGATCGCTCTACCTGCCGCCCCACCGGACGGTGGCGCTCGAGCCTTCGGCCGGGATGCTCGCGAGATGGCGCGGGGCCGATGCCTCCAGGGCCCTGCGGGTCATGGCGCTGGGGCAGGAGATGCCCTTCCGCGACGGATCCTTCAGGCTCGTGACATTTCCCTACAACGGCCTTCACTGCCTCCCCGGCCCGGACGAGCGTATCGCGCTTCTCTCCGAGGCCGGGAGGCTCCTGGACAGGGGCGGCCGCCTCCTCCTGGAGACGTGCCCCGGCTTCTCGCGGAGGCCCGAGGATACCGACGCCGAGCGATACGACTTCCATGACGGCAGGCTCAGGCTGAGGCTTTCCGAGACCGTCAGGCGGAGCGCTGGCTCGATCAGCTTCCACATGAGGTACGACTCCGGGGGCCGGCGCGTCTCCGAGCTCGATCTCGAGCTCGCCCTGATACCGCCGGGTCTGCTCTCGGAGGAGCTGGCCCGTGCAGGCCTCGAGACCGTCGAACTCTGGGGCGACTACGACTGTTCGCCCTTCGATCCGTGCGGATCCCCCAGGATGCTCACTCTCGCATCCCGAAAGGACCGGGTATGATCCTTCTCCTCTCGGCCATCGCCATGTCCGTGACCGACCCCCGCACCCCCGCCGTCTCGCCCGACGGTTCGCGGGTCGTCGTAAGCTACCGGGGCGACCTCTGGGAGGCCCCCTCCTCCGGCGGCCTGATGCGCGATCTCACGCCCTGCGGGTCCTTCGAGAGCCTGCCGTGCTACTCGCCGGACGGGTCTACCCTCGCCTTCACCAGCGATCGCACGGGAGGCGGCGATGTCTACGCCATGCCGGCCGGAGGGGGCGAGGCCGTGCGGCTGACCTGGCACGGGGGCCTGGACGAGGCGGAGGGCTGGTCCGCCTCCGGCGACAGCGTCTACTTCATCTCCAGCCGTGAGGGTTCCGAGTCCTGGCTCTATTCGGTCCCTCTCTCGGGCGGCACTCCCGTTCCCGTGGTCCGCGCCTCGCTGCTCGACGTCGCGCGAACCCCCGGGGGCCTCGCGGTCGTGACCGGCGTCACCCCCTGGTGGAGGAGGCATTACAGCGGTTCTGGCTCCAGGGATGTCTGGCTCCTGTCCGGTGACGGTGCCTGGGCAAGGCTCCTCGACAGTCCGATCGACGAGCGGTGGCCGATGTGGAGCCCCGCCGGAGACGGCCTGATCTTCGTCATGGAGGACTCCACGGGAGCCGCCAACCTCCACCTGCTCTCCGGAGACGGATCCGTACGCAGGCTGACGGGGCTTCCCGGAGACGTGACATTCCCCTCGATGACCGCCGACGGCTCGACCGTGATGTTCGAATACGCAGGCGGGCTCTTCAGGGCCTCCTTCCCCTCATGGGAACCGGTGGAGGTCTCGCTGGAGTGCGCAGCCGACCTACCGGTGCCCCCCCTCGACGAGGGATGGGCGGGGCCCTTCATCGATGCGTACGACCTCACCGGCGATTCCGGGACGGTCGCGCTCTGTTCGGGTGGGGAGATCTTCTGCGGAAGGCTCACACCCGACGGGATCGAGGATGTCCGGAGGCTGACGGAGAGCCCCGGCAGGGAGGGCTCCCCCGCATGGAGCCCCGACGGGACGATGCTCGCATACACAGTCGAGCGCGACGGGAGGTCCGACCTCGAGATCGCGGGGCCGGTGCTGGCCGAGAGCCTCTTCACCGGTTTCCGCCCGGTGCCCTCCCGCGTGCTCCCGGTTCCCGGCGGCACCGCCCTCGGGCCCCGCTGGTCGCCCGACGGCTCCATGCTGGCCTATCTCGACAGGAATGCCTCGATCCGGGTCGTGCAACTCCCGACCGGGAGGGACTGGGAAGTCTGCCCCGCCAGGGACGTGATCCACGTCTCCTGGTCCCCCGACTGCGCATGGCTGGCCTTCAGCACCCCCGTGGACGGGCACCTCGAGGACGTCTTCATCGTACCCTCCGCGGGAGGCGGACCAGTGGACGTCAGCAGGCATTCCAACGACGACTTCCAGCCGACCTGGAGCTCCGACGGCAGGAGGCTCGTCTATGCCAGCAGGACAGACGGGGGCGACTACTCCCTGAGGCAGCTCTGGCTGACGCGGGAGGACTGGGAGGCCGGCCCGGAAAGGCGCGAGGAACTCCTCGACGAGCCGGTGGAGACGGTCTCGATCGAGCTCGACGGCCTGCAGAGGCGCACTGAGACGCTCTGCACGGTGCAGGGCTACTACGACTTCTACGGCGCGTCGCCCGACTGCCGCTGGTTCGCCTTCAGGGGCTACGACCGGTCGGGCGGTTCCGACCTCTGGTCGGTGGACTGGAAGGGCGGGAACCTCGACAGGATCACTTCCAGCGGATGCGAGCCTTACGGCATCACGATCTCGGACGGCTACACCGCGTACTTCGTCGGCCTCGGGGGAAGCCTGCAGTGCGTCGACGTGACCGGAGGCGCAGAGCGCTTCCTCGGCTGGAGGTGCAGGACCTCCGGCTCCATATGGGACCTCCAGCGCCAGAAGTTCGACGAATGCTGGCGCCTTCTGCGCGACGGCTTCTACGACACGGACCTCCACGGGACCGACTGGGACAGCCTGCGCACCGCCTATCGCGACAGGGCGGCCGCATGCCTCTCCAACCCCGAGTTCAACGACGTCGTGAACCGCATGCTCGGCGAGCTGTCCGCCTCGCACCTCGGGATCTACGGCCCCTGGGAGTGGGATTCCTCGATGGATTCCGGGGAGCTCGGGATCATCCCGGATCCTTCCTGGACGGGAGAGGGGATCAGGATAGACAGCGTGATCCCCTGGAGCCCGGCCGACGTCGAACCGGCCCGTCTCGTCCCGGGCGACGTGATCCTGAGCATCGACGGCATCCCGGTCGGGCCGGGCCTGAACCTCTACCGCGCCCTGTCGGGCACTGCCGGAGAAGATGTCGCAGTCGAGGTCTGGAAGGCGGGCGGCCCGGACACCGTGGTCGTCGAGCCCGTCACCCGCTGGGCTCTGGGCGGCCTCGTGTACGAGGCCCGTCTGGAGAGGAACAGGCGCATAGTCGACCGCCTCTCTGGAGGCAGGGTCGGCTATCTGCACATCCCCTCGATGGATGACGAGTCCGTCGCCGGCTTCCTGGCGGACCTCCATGCCGAGGGGCTCGGCCGCGACGGGATGGTCGTGGACATAAGGGGCAACGGAGGCGGCAGCACCCACGACGAGATACTGAAGATGCTCGCAAGGCCCTCCTACCTGGTCTCGAGATCGAGAGGCGGCCTGGAGTCCCTCCAGCCCCTGGGGGTATGGCAGGGATCCCTCGCACTCCTGATCGACGAGACCTGCTTCTCCGACGCCGAGATCTTCCCGGCGGCATGGAAGGAGCTCGGGCTGGGCCCGGTGGTCGGCGCCGGCACCTTCGGCGGGGTCATCGGTACCGTCGACGTCGATCTGGTGGATGGCACGGGCTTCAGGATCCCCTCGAGCGGCTGGTTCACCCTCTCGGGCGACAACCTCGAGAACCTCGGGGTCGAACCCGACATCCCGGTGGCGGAGATGCCGGGCGATGCCGCGGGGAATGTCGACAGGCAGCTCGAGGAGGCCGTCCGGGCCGTCCTCGCAGAGATGTGAGGACGGCTCCCGGTGCTATCCCGTATGATAGGCAGTGCGGACGGGCCCTTGGCCCGCTAACCTCCAGAAAGGCAGTGACATGAGACACACCATCACGGTGATGCCCGGTGACGGCATCGGCAGGGCAGTGATGAAGGAGGCGCTCAAGGTCCTGGACGCCTCCGGCTTCGAGGCCGACTACGTTCACGGCGACATAGGCTGGGAGTTCTGGAAGACCGAGGGGAACGCCCTGCCCGGCAGGACGCTCGAGCTCCTCGAGAAGCACCCGGTCGCCCTCTTCGGAGCCATCACCTCCAAGCCCAAGCCGGCGGCCGATGCGGAGCTCTCTCCCGCCCTGAAGGACAAGGGCTGCGTCTATTACAGCCCGATCGTAACCATGAGGCAGCACTTCGGCCTCGACATCTGCAAGCGGCCCTGCCGCTCCTTCATCGGCAATCCCCTCAACTTCGTCAGGCGCGGCCCCGGCGGAACCATCGAGGAGCCCGCGATCGACACGATGATCTTCAGGCAGAACACGGAAGGCCTCTACGGCGGAGTGGAATGGACCAACCCCCCCGACCAGGTCTACGACGCCCTTATGACGCACCCCAAGTTCAGGGCCAACTTCGCCTGGTGCCCGAGGCCCGAGCTGGCCGTCTCGACCAGGATATTCACCAGGAAGTACACCTCGAGGATCGTCCGCGAGGCCTTCGAGTACGCGAAGGCCAGGAGCATCGATACGGTCTACGTGTGCGAGAAGCCCAACGTGATCCGCGAGACCTCCGGCATGATGCTCAAGGTCGCCCAGGACATGGCGAAGGCGGATTACCCAGGCATCAGGGCGTCCGACGTGAACATCGACGCCATGATGATGTGGCTGACGAAGAACCCTGAGGACTACAGGGTGATCGTTTCCGGCAACATGTTCGGCGACATCGTGTCGGACGGCTTCGCCGGGCTCACGGGCGGGCTGGGCTTCGCCTGCAGCGCCAACATCGGCGAGAAGGTCGCCGTCTTCGAGCCCACGCACGGTTCGGCCCCTAAGTACGCCGACTATCCCGAATCGATCGTGAACCCCATCGCGATGATCCTGTCGACATGCATGATGCTCGAGCACATCGGCGATCACGCCAGGGCCGGCAGGATCATGAACGCAGTCAAGCTGGTCATCTCCGAGGGCAGGGTGAAGACCTACGACATGCTCAAGCTGCGGGGATGCCCGGAGGTTCTCTCGCAGGGCGCCGCGAGCACCGCCGGGATGGGCGATGCGGTCGTCGAGGCGCTGGGGAGGGCCGGCAAGTGAGGAACAGGGTCGAATCGCTGTTCGGCAGGCAGCTCGACAGGATAAGCGATCCCGGGCTCCGCAGGGCGGCCGTGGATGTCTGGGTCGACGCGGCCACGGGCGGCGGATGGTCGCCCGACGACCTCGAGCAGATCCCATTCACGCTCCTGGCGAACAGCCACGGGATCAACCTGATCCAGCACACCCGGGCCGTCACCGAAGGCGCCCTCGCGCTCGCGGAGGCGATGAAGGGCGAGATGCAGCTGCCCTACTCGATAAACACAGACTGGCTGATCGTCGGCGGTCTCCTGCACGACGTGGGCAAACTCCTCGAGTACGAGCGCGTCGACGGAACCATCAGGAAGAGCCGGAACGGCGCCTGTCTGCGGCATCCCGTCTCCGGTTCGATAGTGGCGGGCAGGGCCGGCCTGCCACCCGAGATCATCAACATGATAGCCTGCCACGCGAAGGAGGGGGAGGGGGCGCCCAAGAGGATCGAGACCGTGCTGATCCACCAGGCCGATTTCGCCACCTTCGATCCCCTGCAGATGATGGACAAGGGTCTCCTGATCACATAGTCCACGATGCGACGGGGCCCCGGACGCGCGTCCGGGGCCCCTCCGCCCGGGGCGGGTTCAGCTCCCGCCCTCCATCCTCCTCAGGGCGCAGATCACGGCCGAGGGCGTTACGCCGAAGG
>JAKLEF010000107.1 GCA_022703195.1 Candidatus Fermentibacterota bacterium
CTACGCTGCTCATCCCGCACTTGATGTTCCGATCCATCGCATCCTCCCCCGCCACAGGCATGCGGCTGTCCATGATCTCCAGCGGCGTCTGCGGTGTCAAGCCATCGGGCCGGCATCCGACTCCCCCGTGAAGCGCGAAGGACGTTAGATTCAGAGCAGGATCAAGCGGATGATTCAAACGATCGGGGACGGATTGGGCGACAAGACCGGGGCAAGAGAGAGGATCATCTTCGCAGCCATCGGGATCCTGGAGAAGGATGGCGCAAGGGGGATCACCACCCGGCGAATCGCTGCCGAGGCCGGCGTGAACACTGCCGCTGTCAACTACTACTTCGGGTCCAAGGAAGAACTGGTGCGGCAGGTTCTCTCGCTGACGCTGTCGCACGGTTTCGCGGACTGGATCGAGGTGCTGGAGGACAGGAGCCTGGACGCTCCATCGAGGCTCCATGCAGCCCTTTCCATCATGCTCGAGGGGATCGAGCGCAATCCGGGCGTGGTCCGCGCCCACATGTTCGAGAGCGGGGTCATGGAGGAAAGCCGGGTCGCACTCGGCGGGCACCTCTCGTCGTTCCTCGATGCGGCAGCCACTCTGCTCTCGCCCACCGGCGCTCCCGAGACAGACCTGAGGCTGCGCCTGGGCGTCGCAGTGCTGGCCGTGATGTCGGCGGGGCTCATGACCGAGCAGGTGGAGACCGTTTCGCCTTCAGGCAGGCAGGGGATCATCCTGGCCCTGGTCGAATTCGTCACGGGATGCAGACCGACTGTTTCGGAGGAACTGGAAGCGCGGCTGGCGGAGCTCAGGGATACCGCCTTCTCGAGCTTCCAGCCCTGACCGGGGTCGGACTACCGTGGACCTCCCGGGATGCCGGCGTGGCGGAGCGACAGGATGCCGCGGCATATGACCTCTCAGGCTCCCAGTACCCGGAAGGGTCGTCCGACTGGACGGGCTCGTCCGGAACTCCGGCCAGCCCGAGCCTGCGGGACAGGTCGGGGGGGAGTGAGGCGATCCCTCAGAGACCGGCCCCGGGCTCGATGGCGATGGCCTTCATCTCATCGGCGGTCATGCCCGCCTCGAAACCCATCCTGCTCCGGATCCCGCCCTACCGTGAAGCTGGTCCAGTCGACGCCGGTCAGCTCCATCATGTCGGCGGACCTTTTCATGCCGATCTTCTCATAGAAGCCGACGGCTTCCTCGCTGGCACAGGCGAACACGACTATGTCTCTCGGGCCGCCCGCGGCCTCCCTGGCCAGGTGCACCAGCTCGCCGCCGATGCCCTTCCCGGTGCAGCCCCTGTCGATCCCAAGATCGGTGATCAGGAGCCAGTAGGCGTAATCGGTGAGGCCTAGGCAGACCCCGACGACGGTTCCGGCTCCGTTGCGGGCGACCAGGCTGATCGTGGCGTTCCGGACCAGCCTGCCGATCCTCTCCCGGAAACGTTCCCTCGGGTACTGGCTGCCGAGGTCGGTCCTGGCGAGGAACTCGACGTACTCCTCCGCTGAGAGGCGCTCCTGACGGATGGCGATCCCGTCGTGCGGAGTTTCATATGTCATCGCGGTGCCGTCCATCTCGATCACGGAGCATCATCAGCCGGGAGCCGGCGGGTCTCCTCCACCATCTTCGACAGCTCTTCGGCGGCGCTCCCGGCGCCATTGCATCTGAAACAGAAGCGGCCGCCTTCGAGGTCGATGACGATCGCTCCCGATGCACGATCCCTGGCTGCCTGCACGGTCCTCACCGATGACAGGCGGATCGTGATGTCGGCGAGACCTTCGTGCAGGCGCCGGTCCAGCCAGGATGGCGAGAAGACCAGGTCTCTCCCGGAGACGCTGAGCCTTCCCCCGATCCAGACACCGCCGACGGAGCTGTTCATCCTCTCCACTGCGTCGCCTGATACGATCCTGCCCAGCCGGGAGGCCTTCACCCCGGCGATCAGCGCGCTGCCGCTCTTCGAAACCACATCGTCCTCCGGTCCTCCGGGGTCAGACTACTCTCGGAACCGCCTCTGTAATATCAAGCGTTACCGTGGATTGCAGCCATAGTCAATTTACAGGTTATCCAGTGAAGAAAACTGCTGTTCGCAGACACTCTCCAAACCAGCATCTCTGTCAGGCGGGGATAATGAGCAGACGGGGTGATCGCTCGATAAAACCGACCTAGACAGTGTTCCGTGAGTAGCCTGACCCCGGTCACCGGTCACCGTGAGTAGCCTGACCCCGGTCACGGTCAGACCCCGGTCATCCACGGTCACGAAGCCACCCGGGTACCGGTCACAGACGGTCAGCGTGACGGATCGATCCCGGTCACGGCCGGGCATATTGGATAAGCATCCAAGCGCGAGCGTTATAAGGTTGTCATTAAATGAGATACCATTGCATCTGAAGGATCTGAAACCAGGGATCGACCGGTCAGAACTCGTACTCGAGGCCGATCACCGGCATCAGGCCCCACTGCAGGATCTCGTCGGGGCAGCGTTCCACCTCGTTCCAGTAGATCGTGGCTATGTTGCGCCTGGCGTAGGCGTTCCATATCGAGGCGTAGGCCACGAGGTTCGAGCCGTCGAAGGTGAATCGCCTGTCGGCCCTTATGTTCAGCGAATGGAATGCGGGCAGCCTCTCGCCGTTGATCCTGGATTCGTCCAGGATCGTCCGGTTGTGGAGAGCCGACGCCTCCAGATCCAGCGGCGTGTAGGGCCGTCCACCCGCATACACCCACCTGGCGCTGAACTCCCACGACCTGCCGGGCTTGTAGCCTCCCTCGGCGGTGAAGGTGAAGCGGTTGTCGTAGATCCTGTCGCGCCAGGGCTCCCCCGGGTTTCTGTACCGGGCCGAGGACCACGATCCCGCCAGTATTCCGTAGAGGCCGCTCACCAGCTTCTTCTCCACCAGCACCTCGACCCCCAGCGACCGGGCATCGCCGCCAGTGGTCAGCGTGTCGAAGGAGTAGAGATCCTGCTCGCTCCCCAGTCCGTCCAGGATCGCGAATCCCGGACGCGTCGGATCGAAGGGCAGGTCCGAGTATTCCTTGTCGTAGATCTCTACTGTGAGCCTCGTCTCGTCCTGTATCAGATGCGAGAAACCGATCACTCCGTGTACGGCCGACGGCGAGTCGAGGTCGGCGAAGATCCCACCCCTGGCGACCAGGTCGGAAGGCAGATCCTGCCTGAAGAGGCCGCCTGAGGCTGAGAAAGCCGTCCGGTCCGAGAGCCTGTACCGCAGCGATCCTCTTGGCGACGCCATGAGATCGTCACGCGAACGGTCGACCCTCGAGCCCGCAGTGGCCGTCAGGCCCGGGAACAGGCCCACGGAAGCCTCGGCGTACGCGCCCCACTGTCGTTCCTCCAGGTCCGTCTCCAGGTCCAGTCCGGGCATCGGTTCGCCGGTATAGCCCGTGTCGGGGGCGAACCAGTTGTCGAAAGAGTCCGAAGACAGGTCCGCTTCGGCTCCGAAGACGACGCTGACACCCTCCCCGGCCAGCCAGGAGCTTGCGCATCGCAGCCGGAGAGACCTCTCGATCGAGTTCTGCAGCGCGAGCTGGTTTCCTGTGCTGGTCCGGCCGTAGTCGCCGCCGTAGCTGATGCCCTGGACCGAGAGAGACGTGGTGGTATAGCCGTTCCCGCCACCCCAGAGCGTGCGCAGCGACCCGCCGGCGGTCGCGTTCCAGGAGTCGGTCACGCCGTAGTCTGGGTTGCCGTCGTCCCAGGCCTGGTCGCGGGTGTAGTCGGAATGGTCGATTGCCCCGGCTCCGACGAACGAGAGCGTGTTCCCCGGGGACAGGTCGTACACCGCCTTGGCGGCGAAGTCGGAGTAGCTCGCGACCGTGGGGATGTCGGCGATGTCCACCAGTAGATCTATCCAGCTGTGCCGCGCACAGGCGAGCCACGACCCGCGCCCGCCCTCCAGGGGTCCCTCGGCGACGCCGCCGATCCCGGACATGCTGAAGTCGAGCTGGCCTTCGAACCCATCCCTCGCGCCCTCGCGCAGCGAGAGATCCATCACCGAGGAGAGCCTCCCGCCATAGCTCGAAGGGAAGCCCCCGGGCATGAAGGTGACATCCTCGAGGAGGTCGACGTTCACCATGCCCAGCCCTCCCCCGGTCGTGCCCTGCCGGGGGAAGTGGTTGATGTTGGCCATCTCGATGCCGTCGATGTAGAAGCCGGTCTCCGAGGGATTCCCGCCGCGCACCGCCAGGCCGTTGTACTGGTCGTCGAACTTCGCCACCGAGGGCAGGCTGGTCATAACGCGGACCACGTCGCCCGCAGAACCCGGGGCGCGCCTCACCTGCTCGCCCGACAGGACAGACCCGCCCGGGGTTGAGGAGGATGCCTCGGGGAAGTAGTCGGGCCTGACAGTGATCGTCGTGTTTCCGGATGCCAACGTCCCGAGGTCGAAGTCCACATCGGTCGTCCTGCCGGGGCGGACGACGGCGTCCGTCACCGCGAGAACGGCATAACCGACGCAGGATGCGTTCACGGTGTACGAACCCGCCGGCACGCCATCGATGCGGTAGGAGCCCGATGCGTCCGTCATCGTCCCGGTGCCCGTACCCGCCAGCATGACGGTTGCTCCGACAATCGGCGAGAGAGTGGCGGCGTCGCGCACCGTGCCCGAGATCCCGCCGGGCAGCTCTCCGCGGGCCGGGGTCGAAACGGCGGCCAGGGCGATGACGAACAGGACAGGCTTCATGGCGCCTCCGGGGTTGAACCTTTGATAAAACATATGATTGAATCATACGATTCGAACCACGTCGGGGCAAGCCCCGGCCCGGCATTCTCAGCCGGGCAGAATGCAGGGCAAGGATGTATTTCGCCTAGCGGCCCCCCGGGACGGTCTCCAGGATGTAGACCCTGGGAAAGTCGGAGGGGTTGTGATCCCAGCCTATGATGCCCTGCGGGCTGACCACGAATGCCCAGTAGCGCGCGATCGGCGGGAGCGTGGTCTGAACCGACTGTATGAAGGAACCATCAGTCATGTCGTACAGGTCGAAGACCTGCGACGCGGTCTCGCCGTTCCCGGACCGGATCCAGAGCCGCCGTTCGGAATCGAAGCCGGACACATCAGCGGCAGATCGCAGAGGATCGGGCTCCCATCCGGCTGACAGCTCCTCGCTCGTCGATTCGCTGCCCGGCCCCGGGATAACGAGTTGTGGTCTGGCAACCTCGAGCTCCTCCCCTGTCACCTGCGTCTCCTGCCAGGGCCTTTCGATAGCGAACAGCGTGTCACCAGGAGACGCAAGACAGAGAAACCGGTACTCGTCTTGGGAGCTGAGGGCGCAATAGAGCGTTCCGGAATCGGTGGACACGAAGCTGTACATGTCGAAATCCGTATCGGGATACATCGCATAGTCGCCGAGATAGACGCCGTCCGGCTCGGACGAATCCGACCAGGCGCAGATATCCGCTCCCTTGTAAAGGGCTTCACCCTCGAAATAGTAGTTGATCCTCCTGCCCAGGACCGAACCTTCCGGCCCAGTGCCAAGAGCGGTCGGCGCCATGGGCATCAACCCGTTGATCTCGCGCTCCATGACGAGGCAGGAGTCGAAGAAGACGATCTTCCCCGCGTGGACGTCCGAAACGGCGAATCCACCATTCGACAGCGGTGCAATCGAGAAGGGGGCGGCGAACTCGCCCGGCCCCCCGCCGGGCCGGCCCACGGATCCCAAGAAATCCCCCTCATTAGAGAAGACTGAGACTCTGCACTTGATGAGATCTACGAGGGCTATCCGGCCGTCGGACAGGAAGCAGCCGTCCAGGATCGCACCGAAGACGTAGTTCGTGTCACCGAGCTCGATGCCGATCGAGTCGATGATCACGAGATCGGAGATGTCCTCGACCTGACCGGAGCTTTCCAGGGACCCTGGACCGCCGCTGCCGCCGCAGCCCAGCGCGATCGACGAGGCGGCGACAGAGGTCAGGAACAGGGCTGAAAACACTTTCAGAGATGATCGGGAGATCCCTGCATTCATCACATGACACCTCCAATCGAGCGACCGGGCGACCGGGGTCCGGCCAATTCTGCGTTAACAGCAGGATCAGCCGGGGGGCAGCGGCTTCCGCGCCAGGCCCTCCGACGCCGCGCGCGACATGACGGCGCCCGCCACGGCCTTCACCAGCCCGGGATTGTCGAGGGAGGGGACGATCCTCTCCGCCGACAGACCACTCTCCCTGGCAAGCGCGGCAATGGCTGAGGAGGCTGCGATGGCCATCCCGTCGCTTATGGCGATCGCACGGCAGTCGAGGGCGCCCCTGAGGATCCCGGGGAAGGCGAGGGCGTTGTTGACCTGGTTGGGGAAGTCGCCCCTGCCCGTGGCCACCACTGCAGCCCCGGCCGAGAGCGCCTCGGCGGGATAGATCTCGGGCACGGGATTGGCGCATGCGATGACCACCGGGTCCGGTGCCATGCCGCGGATCCATCCCGCGGGCACCACTCCGGGACCTGGCCTGGACGCGGCCACCAGGACGTCGCAGCCGGCCAGGGCCTCGCGGGGCGAGTCGAAGCGGCGCCCGGACATCGCGCACAGCTTCCTGTGCCATCCCCAGCCGGGCCCTTCGAAGTCCGTCCTGCCCGGCGACAGCTGCCCGTGCTCGTCGAACACCGCGACGAGGGCCGGGTCGGCACCGGCGGCGAACAGATCCTTGATCTCCGCATTGACCGCGTCGGCATAGTCCATCGCCGCTTCTTCCTCGCTGGCGTAGAAATCGTTCTGCGCCTGCTGCAGCATGGTGAAAGGCCCGGGCACGGTGATCTTGACC
>JAKLEF010000108.1 GCA_022703195.1 Candidatus Fermentibacterota bacterium
CCGCGTCGGCGCGCACGTCCCCGGGCGGCTCCGCGCCATCCCTGATCGCGGCCCTGGCACGGTCGAGCGAAGTTCTCGCGGCCCGCCTGGCCATTGCGTGGGGGATGCCGGGGACGCTCTGCGAGATGAGTTCGATCAGGTCGTTGACCGCGGGGAGGCTCCTGAGATCCCCGTCCGCCATGTCCTAGGCCCCTTCCCTGGTGTAGGAGAGGGCTCCTAGCATGCGGATAGCCTTCTTGGGGCACTTCGGGGCGCAGAGTCCGCATCCGACGCACTTGTCGCGGTCGACTGAGTGCTTCGACTTCAACTCGCCCGAGATGGCGTTCACGGGGCAGACCTTCGCGCAGATCGTACAGCCGATGCACTCGTTGTCGATGAATGCCCCGGGCCTGGCCGGAGCTCTGTCCACGACAGCCCCGGTCGGGCATACCGTGGCACACAGCCCGCAGTTGATGCACTTCTCCGGGTCGATCGAGGCCAGGTTGTCGGCCACCGTGATGGCGTTGACCGGGCACGCCTTCTCGCACTTGCCGCAGGCGATGCAGGCCACGGCGCACGATTTGCGGGCGGTCGGCCCCCTGTCACGGTTGCTGCACGCCACGACCACCTGCCGGTTCTCCGGCCACAGCAGTATCAGCCGCTTCGGGCAGGTCCTGGTGCATTTGCCGCAGCCCGTGCACTTCGCGGCGTCCACGACTGGGACGCCGTTCTCGCCGATGCGGATCGCCCCGAACGGACAGGCCTTCACACAGTCGCCCATGCCCAGGCATCCGAACCTGCATGACTTCTCCCCGCCCATCACCATGAAGGCGGAGGCACACGACCGCGGACCGTCGTAGCCGAACGCGGTTCCGGCCGAGTGGCCTCCGTTGCATCTCACCATGGCGATCTTCTTCACGGCGTCCTGGATCTCGACCCCGAGGGCCCCGGCGAGCGCCGAAACGGTGGCCGGGTTGGCGGCCACGCAGGCGTTCGGCTGGGTCTCGCCGCGGGCCAGGGCGGCGGCGAATCCGCTGCACCCCGGGAATCCGCAGCCTCCGCAGTTGGCGCCCGGCAGGAGGGGTTCGAGCTTTTCCACGAGAGGATCCTTCTTCACCGCGAGCTTTCTCGCGGCTATGGCCAGCCCGATCCCGAGGACGAGGCCGGTGGCTCCGAGCAGGACGGCGGGATAGGCAACGTCGCCGGCGGAAGGGGTCTGCGAGGTCAGCGATAGAAGGGCGACGATGGACTGGAGCGTCATGTCACACCCCCAGCCCTGCGAAGCCCAGGAAGGCTATCGACATCACGCCTGCGAGGATGAACGTGATCGGCTTGCCCTTCATGGCGTCGGGCGTGTTCGAGAACTCGAGCCTCCCCCGGAGCCCGGCCATGAGTATCAGGGCGAGGGCGAAACCCAGGGCGCCTGCGACCGCGTTCACGATGCCCAGCCCGAGGTTGTAGCCCGCGTCCTTGTTCAGGACCGCCACGCCGAGCACCGCGCAGTTCGTGGTGATGAGCGGGAGGTAGATCCCGAGCGCCCTGTAGAGCGCCGGGCTGAACTTCAGCAGCACCATCTCCACGAACTGCACCAGCGCGGCTATGATGAGGATGAAGACTATCGTGCTGAGGTACTCGAGGTGCAGGGGCACAAGCAGGAGCTGCCACAGGGCGTAGCAGCTCGCGGCCGTCATCGCCATCACGAAGACCACCGCGGCGCCCATGCCCAGGGCCGAGTCGAGCTGCTTCGAGACCCCGAGGAAGGGGCAGATGCCGAGGAAGCGCGACAGCACGTAGTTGTTTATGAGGATGCCGCCTATGACCAGGCCCATGACCTGCGCTAGGCTGCTTCCCCCGCCCTGCGAGGCGGCTCCCACCGCCGATGCGAGCAGCAGCGAGTGTGTCATGCCGCGCGCTCCTTCCTGCGGTCGATGACGGCGAAGGCCGCCAGGACGAAGCCCATGAGCACGAAGGCCCCGGGCGGGAGGATGGCTATCAGGATCGGCTGGTTCGCGTAGGCCTGGCCGAGGATGTTGAACCCGTACCAGGAGCCGCTGCCGAGTATCTCGCGGATCGTTGCCATCAGGGCCATCGCGAGCGTGAAGCCTATCCCCATGCCTATGCCGTCGAGCAGGGAGCTGAGGACGGTGTTCTTGTTGGCGAACGCCTCGGCCCTGCCCAGTATGATGCAGTTGACCACAATGAGGGGGATGTAGATCCCGAGCGACTTGTGGAGGGCCGGCGCGTAGGCGGCCATCACCATGTCGACCAGGCTGACGAACGTGGCGATGAAGACGATGTAGCACGGGATCCGGATCTTGTCGGGTATCACGTTGCGGAGAGCCGAGATGGCCACATTGGACCAGATCAGGACGAAAGTGGCCGCCGCCCCCATCCCGACGGCGTTCTCCATCGACGTGCTGAGCGCCAGGAAGGGGCACATGCCGAGAGTGATCCTGAAGATGGGGTTCTCGGTGTAGAATCCGTTGCTGAAGTCCTTCCAGAGGCTCATTCCGCACCTCCGTCACCGAAGAGGCCGGCCTGCCCGAGGGCGGCGACCCCGTCGGCCACCGAGCCGGTGACGGCCCGGCCCGTGACGGTTGCGCCCGTCACGGCGCTGATGTCCCCGCCGTCCCTCTCGAGGGCCACCGCGGCGCCGTCCAGGCCCGCGAGCTGCCCCTGCCAGTCGGGCGAGGCGTACCTGGTGCCGAGGCCAGGGGTCTCGGACTGGTAGATGATGGTGCTGCCGGCAACGGTGCCGGCGGTGTCCAGGGCTACCATCGTCTCGACGACGCTGGAATAGCCCTTGCGGTAGGCGGTGAACACGTAGCCGACCCTCCGTCCGCCCGAGAGCACCTCGACTACGGCCAGTTCTCGGCCGGTCTCGGCGTAGGGGTTCTCGAGACCTGGCACTGCCAGGGAATCGAACGAGAGGCTGTCGCCCAGAGTAGCCGAAATGGAGAGCATGGCATCCGCCTTGGCCTGCTCCCTCTGTGCGGCGATACGCTCCTCGGTCTGGCCGTTCACGTAGCCGAGGGCGGCCGCGCAGAGCAGGCTCATGGCCATGAGGATGAAGCCCAGCTTGAGCATCTCACGCATGTTTCCGCACCTCCCCGAGCATCCTGGGCCTCGTGAACCTGTCGATGAGCGGTGTGGCGAGGTTCATGAGGAGGATCGAGTACGAGCAGCCCTCGGGATAGCCGCCCCATCTCCTGATGATGATGGTTATGAGGCCGGCGCCGATGCCGAAGATGATCCTGCCCCTGCGGGTCACGGGGCTGGTCACCATGTCGGTGGCCATGAAGAAGCCTCCCAGCACCGCACCGCCGGTGAGGACGCTGAAGAGGGCGTCGCCCTCGAGGAATCCGGGGCCGCCGAGGATCCAGCCGAACAGGGCGACCGCCCCGAGGTAGGCCAGGGGGATCCTCCATTCCAGCACCTTCCTCACGAACAGGTACAGGGCGCCGAGCAGCAGCAGTACGATGGAAGTCTCGCCGATGCAGCCCCCACGCCTGCCGGTGAGGAGGTTCATGTACGTTCCGGGCGTGGAGAGGTTCTCGCGCACCGCCGCGCCTTCGTGGTCGTCCATGGCGAACGAGTCCTTCCACGCGCGCAGCGGCGTGGCGCCTGTCACCGCGTCGGCCTCGGGCAGGGTAGACACCTGGGCTGCGGGCATCCCGCTGGTGCCGAAGCCCGCAGAGGGGTTCCTCCACTCGAACGGCGCGCTCCAGCCTGCCGTCATGAGCACTGGGAAGCTCGCCATCAGGAAGGCGCGGCCCAGGAGCGCCGGGTTGACCAGGTTGCTGCCGAGGCCTCCGAAGGCCTGCTTGCCAACGACGATCGCGAAGACGGAACCCAGTACGGGGAGCCACCAGGGCACTCCGGGAGGCACGTTGTAGGCCAGCAGGATGCCGGTTACGATAGCGCTCCCGTCGAGGGCGGCGGAGGTGCTCCTGCCCATGAGCCTCAGGCACACGAACTCGGCCGCAACGGCTGCGGCGACCGAGAGCAGCACGGGGAGCAGCGCCCCCCCGAATCCGAACAGCCACACGGCCCCCGCGAGCGCAGGCAGCAGGGCTATCACCACGTCGTACATCACCCTGCGCGTGGACTGGGGCGAGCCGAAGTGCGGCGACATGGAGAGCTGGAAGGTCCTCGCCTCGGCCATCACGCCTCCTTCGATCTCTTGGAGGCCCGGATCATGTCCTGGGCCCGCTTGATGTAGTGGACGAGGAAGCGGTCGCTGGGGCAGACGAAGCTGCAGGTGCCGCAGGCCATGCAGTTCAGCGCGCCTAGTTCGTCTGCCGCGGCCCACTTCTCGTGCTCGGAGTTCACGGCGATCAGGCATGGCACAAGCTTCATGGGACATGCATCCACGCACCTCGCACACTTGATGCATGGCCCCTCGGTCAGGCGCCTGGCCTCCTTCGAGGTGAGCGCCACGATGCCGCTTGTCCCCTTCGTCACTGGGACGGCGTCGGTGAACTGTGCTAGCCCCATCATTGGGCCGCCGGAGAGCAGCCTGGCGACGTCGTCGCCGTACCCGCCCGCCTCGGCGATGAGCGCCGAGAAAGGGGTGCCTACTGCGGCGTCGAAGTTGCCGGGCTCGCGCACACCGCCGCCCGACACCGTTACGATCCGCCTGAGGGACGGTTCGCCGTCGCGCACCGCCAGGGCAACTGCCGCGGCGGTGCCCACGTTCTGCACGACCACGCCGATATCGAGCGGGAGGCCACCGACCGGGACCTCGCGCCCCGTGACGGCCTTGATTAGCTGCTTCTCTGCGCCCTGCGGATACTTCACCCGCAGGACCTCGACCCTGATGCCGGCCTTCCCGAAGGCCTCGATCGCATCGGGCTTGTTGTCCTCGATGCCAACGGCCGGATCGTCGACGCAGAGGGCGCGGGCGAGGATCCTCATGCCGGAGGCCACATCCTCCGTCCTCTCGATCATCAGCCTGTGGTCGGCGGTCAGATAGGGCTCGCACTCGGCTCCGTTCAGGAGGAGAGTGTCGATCTTCTTCCCGGGCGGTGGCGAGAGCTTCACGTAGGTGGGGAAGCTGGCTCCGCCCATGCCGCAGACTCCGGCGAGCTTGATCCTCTCGATCAGCTCGGCGCGCGTGCGGGACTCGAAGTCGGGCCAGGGTTCGAAGGCGGGACCGCCCTCTTCCGACTCGGTGTTTATGACGACGACCGGGCCTGATCTGCGATGCGGCAGGGGGGCCTCCTCGAGCCCGGCCACGGTCCCGTTCACGGGGGAATGGGTGGGCAGGCTTATGAAGCCGTTCTGCGAGCCTATCTCCTGGCCCCTCGTCACCTTGTCGCCCTTCTTGACGACGGGCGTCGAGGGAGCCCCGAGATGCTGGCAGAGAGCGACCCTGATGGTCTCAGGCGCCGGGATTCGCTTCACCGCGCGTTTCTCGGCCAGTTCCTTGCACTCGTCCGGGTGCGCGCCTCCCGGGAAAGTCCTCAGTCTGGTCATGACCCTCCTGATCGATCGGTCCTTGGGGAGAAGTGCCCACCGGGATGTCCGGGCAGATTCCGGGGAGCGTAAAACGCAGAGGCATTCATAAGTAAAGTGCCCTGCCGGAGGTAGCCCGCTGGCTCCTAGCGCGACCGCAGGAGCCCGTCCAGCTCCTCGCGGAACTGGGCGACGTCCCTGAACTTGCGGTAGACGCTCGCGAACCTGACGTATGCCACTTCGTCGACGGTCTTCAGCAGCTCCATCACGCACTCGCCGATGTGGTCGGAGGTGACCTCGTCGGGGAACTCCTCCGCGACGGCGGCTGTGAGCTTCTCGACTATGTCCTTGACCTGCTTGGCCGACACGGGCCGCTTCTCGCAGGCCCGCGCTATGCCCTTCTCGAGTTTCGCGGGATCGAACGGCTCGCGCCTGCCGTCCTTCTTCACCACCGAAGGATAGCTGGTCTCGATGAACTCATAGGTCGTGTAGCGGTAGCCGCAGTCGAGGCATTCCCGGCGCCTGCGGGTAGCCCGGCCCTCCTTGACTATGCGCGAATCGACGACCCTGTCGTCCATGCTCCCGCATCTCGGACACCTCATAGGCTCCCGCCTGCTCCAGGGGGTGATGGAAGCATTAGCGTATCCTGTGGAGGAATCCGCGTCAAGAGCGTCGCTTCTTGACTTTGCGGGGTTTTCGCCCTAGAATCGGTGCGCTCTGGTGGGAGTAGTTCAGTTGGCAGAGCCCTTGACTGTGGATCAAGTGGTCGCCGGTTCGAGTCCGGTCTCCCACCCCAGGCTTTTGCGCCCCTAGCTCAGCTGGTAGAGCAACGGACTCTTAATCCGTAGGTTCCGGGTTCGATCCCCGGGGGGCGTACCAAGAAGGCGCCCCGGCTCCGGCGAGCCGGGGCGCTTCGCTTATCCCCGCGGACGCGGGAACAAGCTTATCTAGAACGCTTTTAACTCCTTTAACTTTCTCCATTGCATGCTGGTTCATTCGTCTGCTGAAAACGCCCGGTACGCGTTCTTCTGCCGGCTCATGCGTGGGGTCGGTGAATGCTGCGTCATCGATTCCGCAGGCGATGGTCCGGACTTGCCGGGGCAGATCCGGCACGCACACCCGCAGAATCCCTACGGGATCCTTCTGAAATGCTACCCGGAGATTCCGCACGGTGGAATCGCGGAATGGTCTCTCGCAGTCTCGAATCCTGCGAAGC
>JAKLEF010000109.1 GCA_022703195.1 Candidatus Fermentibacterota bacterium
GGCAGGTAGATGAAGATCCCCGGCAGCGAGGCCGACAGGTTCGAAACGAGGGCTGCGAAGTCGCCTTCAGCGATGTCCCGCTTGATCGATGACACCATCATGTCCAGGAACTCGTCCGACAGCCCGGTGAGCGCTCCGTAGACGAGCTCGAGCCTCTCGTCCACACCGGTCTCCCTGGCGTTTCCGAGATCTTCTATCAGATCGTCCAGCAGGCCGTAGAGCCCCGTCCTGCCTCCCCCTCCCGAAGCCTTGCGCTTCAGTATCAGCCGGTCCCTGAGCTTCAGGTCCTTCCTCTCGAAGACCAGGTCGCCGAGGGCGGCAACCAGGCCCCGGGATGTTCCCGTCCTCTTCTGCCTGGCGAAGTCGTAGGCGATCCTGTAGACCGAGAACACGAGGGATTTGTAGTCGTTGCTCCTTCCTCCGGCGGAGCTCCTCCGCTCCCTGACAGCGTCGAGGAACTCGCCGGGAGAGGACGCCTCGGCAACGGTGAAGGTCCTTCCGACATACAGTCCGGCATGATCATCCGAACCACCGGTCATCCCCTTGATCCATGGGTCGGTACCCGCGGCCTCGATCGAGTGCCTGGCCTCCAGATCCATGATCCGTCCGCCGGACAGCCCTGCCAGAACCGATCTCCAGGCCTTGTTGTTGGCTGCGTTCCGTCCTCCGTTGATCCCCTCGAACACGTCGAAGAGGATGAGCATCCTCTCCAGGTGCCAGATCCCGAGGGCGCGGTTCACGGGGTAGGTCGCGTGGGCCACGGAGTGGGCGAGCCCCAGCTCGTGGATCCTTCCCGCGAAGCGGTAGATGTCCTGCCGGAGGAGGTTCAGCTCCTCGAACTGGTCGTATGTCAGGCCGAAGACGAGAACGTGCACCTTGCAGCCGTCCTCGGGGAAATAGGTCGTGAACTCGACTCCGGTGAAGGTTTCGGAGGGGTGGTTCCTGCAGAGGGCAAGCGATCCGTCGATTCGGTTGTGATCAGTGATCGTCACGAAGTCCATCCCGCGCTCCCGGGCCATCCCGTAGACCGTTTCGGGATCGGTGTAGGATTCTCTCGCGCCGAGCTTCTGGAGAAACCAGTCGGATGGATGTTCCGAGAACACCGAATGCACGTGCAGGTCGACCCTGGCCATATCCCACCGTTCCTGCCGGAAGTCCCGGCAATGAGTTTGGATCGTTGCGAACTGATCGAATAGGCCAGGTTCCTGTTAGCGGGCGATGAAGACCGGATGGAACCCCCGGCCCCGCGCGCGGGTGGGGCCGGTCATGGATCGGATGTCAGGATTGGTCCGGGAGGTGCGAGGAGAGGAAACGACGGTTCGCCAGGCAGGAGAGGGCGGCTGCCAGCTCTCCGAGCCTGCCCGGATCTACCAGGTCGGCCGTGTCGCGTTCGGTGTGGGCGACCTGCGACCACAGCTCCGCCATGCGGTCCGATGTGAAGGCTGCCGCGGGGACGCCCTGCATGGCGAACATCGAGTGGTCTCCCTGGGGCCACTGCTCCCCCGCGACGATGCCGGGGAACCTCCCCAGGGCGGTGCGGAGAGACCTCCGCAGACGGCTGTCGCAGCCGTAGTGAGACCAGGCGGTCGAGCCCTCCCTGTATCCGGCCCCGTCGACGTTCATCACGAGAGCGATCCCGCCCCATCTCCCCTCGTTCGCCTTCATGTACTCGATCTCCCCGGTGGCGGCGTAGTAGTCCTCGCCGTTCAGGACGGCCACCTCGAGGGTCGGGCCGGGGCGGACGCCGCCGGGATGAGCCGCGTTCTGCAGTTCGGCCGCTGCGAGGATCGTGGCCACGCCTGAGGCGTCGTCGAGGGCCCCGGGCGTCCCGGGCCTGGTGTCCACGTGGGCTGTCAGGACGATCCGCCGGCCGGGATCGGTGCCCGGAAGGCGCCCGATCACGTTGCAGCCATCCTCCCCGCGCCGTCCCGACACGATCCGGAGCTTCATGGAAGAACCTGCGAGGCCCGCGAACCTCTCACCCTCGACGTCCTTCATGCAGGCCGAGGGGATGTCGAAGTCGCCGTCGTCGAACAGCGGGAACGGGTACTCGGCGCCTGCCGTCGTCGGGCAGATCCCTGTGGCGGCTACAATGGCCGCGGGTTTCTTCATGTCGAGCAGGCGATGGAGGGCCTGGTGCTCCTCCGGGTTGTAGAAGACGTAGTTCCTGGGGGCGATCGGCTCCGATGCTATCGAGCCGTGCAGGAGCAGGATGCAGCCGGAGCAGTCGCAGGCCTCGAGCTCCGCCGCCGACGAGGCGGCGACGAGCCGCCTCTCTCCCTCGAACGGCAGGGAGTACGGGCCGGGTTTCAGCTCCAGCCTGATGCCGCCGGCCTCGAGAACCGCCTCCCCGGCATCCCAGCCGAGGCAGCGGAAGGAGGGGCGCTCCACGGCAAGGCCCGTGGCCTCCATGACCGATGCTACATAGTCCGTTGCCGCACGGTTGCCCGGAGTCCCCACGAGCCTGCTGCCGATCCTTACACTCAGCGCCTCCAGATGGGCCGCCGCGGCCTTCGACGGATCGATGCCGGGGGCCCGGAGCCGGGGCGCGCTCACCTTCCGTCCGCCTCGGCCAGGAAGTCGTCGATCCACTCCATCTCCGCCTGCGCCATCCTGACGACTCTCCGCGGAACCGCCAGGCGGAACCAGGGGCAGCCCGACTCCTTCATGAATTCCTCCACCTCTCTGTAGCATCCGATCCTGGCGGCAAGCGCCTCCCTGTAGGCCGAGAGCCTCCGGGCAGCCTCGGGCCCGGGCACCAGATCGTAGTTGTACGTGGCCATGTCGATCCGGCATTTCTGGAGCAGAGGCTCCCCCAGGATCTCGAGCAGCCTGCCTGCGAGCGCCTCCCTGCCTTCCGGCGCTATCGAGAACACCCTCCTGAGGCGCCCGCTCACCTCCTCCGCGTCCGAGGTGACGAAGCCGGCCTTCTCCAGCACCTTCAGGTGCCTGTAGATCGACGACTGCGACAGGTCGGTCCAGGATCTCATGTCCCTGTACTCGACATTCCTCTCGATCTCCCAGGCGTGCATCGGCTCCTCGCTCAGGAGCCCGAGGAGCGCAGCCCCGGCATCGCTCAGGCGCGGATCGTCCGGCATCCCCCACCTCCATATCGTCAATTTGCTATATTATCAGATGGTAATATTGTGATATGATGATATGCTGACCCCGGCCGGTCAAGGCCCGGGGTCACTCCTCCGACGATGGAACCGGGAGCTTCTCCATCGCTGACCGCAGCCCGCTCAGTCCGACCAGCCCGCCTCGATCCCGCGCTTGTCCAGGTCGAAGCGGAGGTAGATGGAGACCTTGCCTTCGTAGAAGTGCAGGTCGTCCACGAAGGTGAGATAGACCGAACCGTCCTCCTCTCCCGCTTCCATGACGGTGTTGGGGGGCAGGTCGACCGGCACCCCGTCGATGGATACGGGCCAGGTGTGGAGCAGGCTCCATTCGACGCCGTCGTCCAGTATCTCTCCGGAGAGAATGTCCACGTATTCGACCCCGCCGCTCGAGTACAGGATCGAGAGCATCACATCCATGCCGTCGGCATATGTCCAGACCAGCTCGCGATCGATGACCGTCGCACCTTCCGGATCTGGCGGCATGCCGTAATCGTCGGCGAAGGAGCCTGTCGAAGCGGCCGGGAGAGGCATGGCTGCAAGAAGGAGGATCCAAGTGATGGCGGGCATTCCGCGAGGGATTCTCATCTCCGTCCCCTTTCCGTCACTGGTCGCCGGGATCGAAGGGTCACCCGTCGAAGCGCACCATCCAGAACTTCGCGACCTTCGCGGGGTGGAGCTTGAGCCACACACCGTCGGGAAGGTAGACGTCGACGTTGCAGTACTTGCACGGGACGGTCCGCTCCGATTCGGCGGTCATCAGAAGCCCTCCGCCGCACTGCGGGCACGACAGCGCCACGGGCTTCACCGCTTCGTCGACCGGGCTCTCCGGCTGCTCGGACTCCCTTTCGGCGAAGAACACCTGCTTCGCCGAGGGTACGACTTCGCGCAGCCACGAGGGGGCCGGATACGTGTCGGCCTCGCGGCCGCACCTGCCGCACACCATCTTGCGGTTCGCACCGTTCTCGACAGACTCGAGGTCCCAGTTCTCCTCGCAGGCGGGGCAGGCCGGGTCGGGAGGCGGGAGCCTGATGGTTGTGTACTTGATCGTGAGCCCTCCGCTCATGAGCGTGCCCTCGCTGCCGGATCCGGGCTCGGTCGAGTGGTAGTCTCCGATGTAATCGCCGATTATCGACTCCCATACGTCAGGAGGGATATCGAGCCCCTTCCTGCACGACGGGCAGGACGGGCCCGCCAGGGGGCCGTTCACGACGACGGGGTTCCCGCAGCTCGTGCAGGTCGCTATCACCTTGAAGATCCCGTACCTGTCCCTGTTCACGGCATCCCCTCCATCCGCCGGACCGTCATCCTCCGAAACCGTTTCTGCTTCTTCGCTGTCAGCAATCGGTAAAAGCGCCTTATCAGGACTGACCGCAGTACTCCCCGGCCTCCGGCGCTTCACCAGCGCCCCGACCAGATGGACAGCACCGAACACCAGCCCAGAGATGAACAGGAAGTCCGCCGCAAGGGCGGCGGGCAGGATCTCGTCTGTGGGATCCATCTCGCCCGGGCGGCCCGTCGGGCCGTCCCTGAAGAATCCGAGCGGCCAGCCCCAGGTCTTCACCGCCTCGACCATCGTCGCCCCCGGGCCGGCCCCGGGATGCAGGTGCGAGACGTCCACGTACCCGGTGTGCTCCACGTTCGTCGAGACGATCGTGAGCACGGCACCGGCGATAACGGCGGCGGGCACCGGCGTCCATGCCTTCATCGCAATCCCTCCGCGGCGCAGCCCGCACATCGGCGGGCTTCCCCCGACCCAGCCGGAAACTACAGACGCCGCGCCGCCTTCACCACCCCGGCCCGGCTACATGCCCGAGAGCCTCTGCAGAGTCTCGAAAAGCTCCCCCCAGGCCTTGTCTCGGGACAGCCCGGCTCCGGGCTCCCGCCTGCGGAAATAGAGAAGATCGGCGATGCTCCGGGCATGGTTCGGGAGCTTTGCAGCGGGGATCGACACCAGATCCCCTCCCGATACGGACGCGAGATGCCTGCCGAGACGCCGCCCCGGGCTCTTCTCGATGTACTCGGCCGTGAACGACATCGGGTCTATGACCACGATCGGGAAACCCATCCTCCCCAGGAAGGCGCCCGCGTTCCTCGCGGCTTCGTAGGCCGTGCTATTCCACGGGTCTCCGGGAGGGAACGGCTCCGGATAGCAGTCGGAGACCATCAGGACGAAACCCCTGGCCGGACCGGCCCTGCCCGCCTTCGAGAGCTCACGCCCTGCCAGCAGCAGCGCCTCGGCAAGCGGAGTCGCTCCTGACGGCGAGAGCTCGCCGAGCTTCCCGAGCACGCGGAGCCGGTTGCGGGTGGGAGCGGACACGAGGACCGGCCTCCCGGACTCGATGGTCACCAGCCCTATCCTGGAATAGCCGTCCAGGACCCTCTCGAACAGCGATTCGACCGTGGCGCCCAGACCTGCGAGGTATCCCGAAGAGGAGCGGCTGGCATCCACGACGAGCATGGCGACGATCGAGGGCCGTCGACGCCTCTCCCATCGCCTCCAGTACTCCCTGGGCACCGGCCTGAGCGGGGGTCTCATCCCGTGGAGGATCGCCAGCCTGGCGGTCGGCACAGGGTCGATGTCCTCCGCCGTCTCCGCAGGCACGAGGCGGTATCGCCTGCCGCCGGAGGATCGTCCCGGGACTCCGGCCAGCCTGCGGTCGGGGCCGCTGCTCCTTTTCCCGCTCTTCGAGGAGAATCTGAGGATCGCAGTCTCGAGCTTGCGCGAGAGCCCCTGCGGGAACCCCCCGGATGCGGGCACGGGATCTAGCAGACCGGCTCTGGCCGCACCGGTGCCGGGTGTCGGCGGCGCAGCTGCGTAGGCGTTCCTTGCTGCCTCCAGTATACACGCGGAGATCTCGTCGATGTCGATCTGCCTGGTCCTCTTCAAGCTGTCCCGCACCGCAGAGACCGCCGACCTGACAGCCGAGACCGCCTCGGAGGCGGAGGGCGGAGCCTCCAGCCCGTCGCTGCGGGTTCTGTGACAGAGGGCCAGGGGTGCGATCCTGACGAGGTGCCTCTCGTCTGCGGCCGGCTCCCTGCGCAGCGCTGCGAACGCCATCGATGCCCTGACGAGCGCGGTCTCGCCGCGCTGGCCGTCCAGCTTCAGGCTGGTGGCCGCGACTGCCGCGGCAGGAACGAGCCAGGACGGGATCTTCATACGTTCGAGGTAGGGCCGCGACCCTTCCAGGAGCGGCTCGAGAGCTGTCTCTGCCGGGTTCCGCCCGAAATGGGCCATCAGGGCGTCGAGCCTGCCCCCGGCTGTCGCGAGCGGGACCATCATGGCCACGAGGTCGAATCTGTCGGTCTGTGAAGCTCTGGGTTCGCCGGGATCCGTGCCCGAGCCGGCGAAGATGCGATACGCACCCGACAGAGGACCGGACAGTATCTCGACCATGGTTTCCTCCGGCATGGCCGAGAGGTCGTCGATCATCAGGATGCCGCCCGCAGCCGTTTCCAGGAGACCGCAGCGGCGTGCCTCGCGCCCCTCCTCGATCATGATCCCCGGATCGAGGGAGCCGAGCAGGTTC
>JAKLEF010000011.1 GCA_022703195.1 Candidatus Fermentibacterota bacterium
TTTCGGTGCGGATGGAGGCGGACCCGGGAGTCCCCCTGGAGCGGAGGGATCGTTCCCGCTGTCACGCGGCGCAGTATCCTGGCTTCCGGATCATCCCCCTCCCGGCCTTCCCGCCCATCCGGGCAGTGGCAGCAATCGGTTCGGGTCCCCGGTCACAGTGGCGCCACCGCGGCGGATTCACACCGCCTTCCTGCACCCGCACGGGCTATTGATCGGCTGGAGGGAGCGGAGTGTCAAGGAGCCGCCGGAAGCCATGGCAAGACCCTGGAAGATATGGGTGTTTCTATATGGTCCCGACGGAAGCCTTCCAGAACTCCCTCGGGACGTCCCCGCCGGAAGCCATGGCAAGACCCTGGAAGATATGGGTGTTTCTATCTGGTCCCGACGGAAGTCTTCCAGAACTCCCTCGGGACGTCCCCGCCGGAAGCCATGGCAAGACCCTGGGAGATCGAATGATCCATGTTGTTGTACCAGAACGTCCCGCAACGGCCCAGGAGCCTGAGGCCTGCGGGAGGGCGGATCGCGGCGAGGCGCTCCTTGTAGTCAAGCGTGTAGACGGGATAGCTCCGCCGGACCTTCTCGGGCGAGATGAAGAGGATGTCCTCGGGCGCCGCGGCACCCACCCTGCCCAGATCCTCCATCAGACGCTGGATCATGGACGAGGGCGAATCCCAGAGCGGATCCCCCGGCGGGCAGGTCACCTCGGCGACGAGGCTGTCCGCGCCCCTGGGCACCATGGCCTCGCTGAAGTTGCGGGGGATGGAGAGCCGGCTGAAGCAGATCCCGGGCTCCCCGAAGTAGCACCACTGGTACGCGTTGTCCGTCCGGGCCCTGAGCGCGACGTTGTAGACGATCGTGTCTATGAAGTGGAGTTCGAGCCCGGGGAAGGCTTCCGTGACGGGTGCGGACCAGAAGACCTCCGAACCTTCGACCTCGCTCCCGTCCGAGAGCCTGACCCCGCGTACGGCTCCCCCGTCCTCGAGGAGGCCCTCGACCCGGGTCGAGAGGCGAATCGTGCCGCCCGACGCCTCGATCCTTTCGGCCAGCAGGTCGGGGAATCTCTGTATCCCGCCTCTTTCCGGATAGATGAAGCTCGTGGTCACCGGGGAGGGGAAGACGAGGCTCCTGGCAAGAGAGAGCAGGCTGTCTGCCTTCACCTTCCTGTCGATCACGGCCCTGTCGACACCTGCGGCGGCCCAGTCCGTGTGCAGCTCAGATCCGTCGAGGCCGGTGAACTTGCGCGTGTAGCCTCTGAAGAAATGCCGGTAGAGGTTCCTTCCGTATCTCGCGATGATGTGGTCGGCGAAACTGGCGGGGGTCCCGCGGGTTCCCACCCTCAACAGGTCGAACGCCGACGGGAGGAGCATCGAGAAGGGCAGCTTGGTCACGCCCCCGAGCGAGAGCGGCCAGTCCTGATATCTGCCCGCGATGTAGACGCTGCTGGCCCTGGGGATGGCCGTTATCTCGGAGCCGAGTATCTCGAGCAGGTACGACTGAACTGCGGTGTCGGAGGTGTGGAACCGGTGCGGGCCGATGTCGAAGCTGAAGCCCTCGCGCGTGAAGGTGCGGGCCAGTCCGCCCGGGGAATCCTCCCCCTCGAGGACGGTGACCTCGCACCCGCCTCCGGCGCAGAGCCTCTCGGCGAGGGTGAGCCCGGCCACTCCGGCGCCCACCACGATCTTCCTCTCAGCGATTGCCATGTCCGCCACCATGTCCCGGGCGGCTGCTCCAGAGCAGGGGCACAGCCGCGAGCAGCCCGAGGAAGGCCATCATCATCCAGAGGATGTGAACGCCGAAGCCGGCCGTCACTATCCCCTCGCCGGACACTCCGAGAACCGCGAAGCCGGCGGTCCAGCCGGCCTCGGCCGTGCCCAGGCTGAAGAGCCCGTGGACCGGCAGGGCCATTATAAGATCGGTCACGGCTCCGGCAAGGAAGATCTGCCAGAACGGAGGCTCCTGCAGCCCTACCGCTCTCGCCAGCAGCACGAACATCGACATCTTGGCCGCCCAGGTCGCGACGGAGAGCACGAATGCCCATGCGAACCTGCGCTTCGACGTCATCCAGATCGCAGATGCCTCCGCCAGGGAATCCATGAAGCCCCTGGCCCGGCGGCCGCCGCCGAAACGCCCTCCGATGCCTGCGAGGAGCCTCATCAGGAACGGGAGGAGCAGGATCCCGGCAGCTCCCGCGATGACCGCCACGCAGGCAGCGATGAGCACCCCGCCCCCGGCTCCGTACAGGATCGCACCCGATACCATCAGGCCGAGAGACGCGACATCCAGCAGCTTGGCGATGATGACGATGCCCGTGCCCTGCCCCGCGGGGACGGATGCGTACCCCCGCAGGAGCCCGACGAGCGCCACATCGGAGAGGCGAAGAGGCAGGGCGTGCCCCAGGCCGGCATGGATGGCGGTGATCCGGAGTGCTTTCGTGGACGGGATGCCGTCGCTGCTGAGGAGATGCATCCTGAAGGCGCGGATGCAGATGCTGGCCGCGTAGAGCAGGAATGCCGGCGCCAGGAGGGATGCATCGGTGGATGCCAGGGTGTCGGAGATCTGCGACACCCTCTCGCCCAGCCTGCCGGAGGCCCCGCCCAGCATCAGCCATGTCGCCGCCGCCCCGGCGAGGACCGAGAGCGCTACTCTTGCCCACCGGAACCGTTTGTCCAATGTTCCTCTCCGGTTTGCCGGAAACCCTCATGGATGGACACAAGCTATGATGCCTGCAGCTCTTCGTGTCGAGGGCCTGTCCAAGACCTACGGACGCCTCCGGGCGCTCGAGCCCCTGACCCTTGATATCCCTGGAGGCGCCGTCTTCGCCCTGCTCGGGAGCAACGGGGCCGGCAAGAGCACCTTCATGAAATCCGTCCTGACGCTGGTGAGGCCGGACTCCGGAACGGCCCTGATCGGAGGGGTCGATTCCAGGATACCCGCATCGCGGGAGCACGTCAGGTATCTCCCCGAGATAATCCGGTTCCCCGGCAACCTCACTCCTTCCGTCATGCACGGCATGCTCCTGCGCGTGAGGGGGCGGGGCACCCAGGCCGACCTCATGGAGAGGTGCGAGCAGCTCTCGTGCACCGAACTGGCAAACCGGCCGTTCTCGAAGATGTCCCGCGGGCAGGTGCAGCGCACAGCGCTCGCGCTGGCCTTCGCGGGCGAGCCCGGGATGCTCTTCCTCGACGAGCCGTCCAACGGCCTCGACCCCGAAGCCAGGATCGAGCTGAGAACGATGGTCAGGGAGCAGGCCACGAGGGGCTCCACGATCGTCATCAACTCCCACCTCCTCGGCGAGGTGGAGGCGGTGTGCGGCATGGCCGCATTCATGAAGAGGGGCGCGGTCGTCGCCTCCGGAGAACTGTCCGCGCTCGTCCGCCACACGGGCAGGGCGAGGATAGAGACCCCCTCCCCCGTCGAGATGGCCTCATTCCTGAGGAGATCGGACCTCGAGGTATTCGAGTGCGATCACGGGATCGAAGCGACGGTCTCGGAGGAGGCCTTCCCCGGGTTCGTCGCCCTCGCGGCAGGCTCGGGGATACCTTTCACCTCCGTGGAGATGAGGCGCGAGAGCCTCGAAGACCTCTTCGTCCGCCTTGCGGGTGGAGGTGCGGCATGAAGGGCATGGCTGCGCTCTTCGAGGCGGGGATGAAGCAGATGTCGAAGAACCGCCTGATCACGGTCCCGGTGGGGCTCGCCCTGCTGTATCCCCTTCTGGTGACGCTGCTGCTCACGGGGATCAGGACGACAGACCCGGGCGAGGCCGCGAGCCCCGACACGGCCTTCGGCGTGATCTTCATGACGGTGCCGATGGCTGCAACGCTGGCCACGGGCTTCATAATGATACTCGGGAGCTCCCTGCTCCCCGAGGAGATCTCTGCGGGCAGGGCGGGATACTGGATAGCCCAGCCGGTCTCCAGGAATTCCTACTTCTCCGGGATGACTGCGGCTTCCTTCGCGGTCTGCTGCGTCGTCACCTCGATCCTGTTCTACGGTACCTCGGCGGCGATACTCGCATTCCTGCCATACAGGCCTGCTGCGATCGTCTGGGCCTTCGCGTGCCCGCTGTTCTGGACGGCCGCGAACCTCGCGCTCGTGACCCTGGTGTCCCTCCTGATCCCCAGGATCGCCTCCATCATCGTCTGCCTCGCCGTGGCCGGAGTGTCGAACTTCCTCGGCAGCGTCTCGCAGGTGGCGGATGCCGTACCGCAGGGCGCCTTCTCAGAAACCGTGCGGGTGATCTCGACGGCCGGCTTCTTCATCTTCCCGGCGGACCCGATGCTTCGGCTGGCGATGGCGGGTCTGAGGCCCGCGGACTCCTCGATCCAGGAGATGATCACCTCGATGGGATTCGCGACGACTCCGCCGGCGTGGCAGATAGCCTATGCGGTCGTCTGGTCGGCCGCCGTCTTCTGGCTTGCGGCCGCCAGGTTCAGGAGGACAGACCTGGCCTGAAGCGCCCCGCGCAGGACTTCAGAGTCCGACTGCGCCCTCGAGGTGCTTCGCGAGCACGGCGGTCATCCGGCCGTGATCCTCGATCCCCGTGCACTCCCTTATCGAATGCATGGACATCACGGGATTGCCCGCGTCCACGGAGGGGACCCCGAGACGGGTGGCCAGCATGGGCCCGATGGTGCTACCGCACGGGATGTCGTTCCTGCATGCGAAGACCTGCACCGGAGAGCCGGCCGCCGATGCGCACTCCCTGAAATAGGCCTCCGTCAGGGCCGATGTGGCATACCTCTCCTGAGCGTTGACCTTGATCACCGGGCCTGCGTTGGAAAGAGGCCTGTTGCCGCGCTCGAACTTCGACTCCCAGGCGGGGTTGACGGCATGTGCGGCGTCGATGGAGACCAGGACGCTCCCCAGGAGAGCCCTGTGCATCTCCCGGGTGCCGCCCGAGAGGCATTCCAGCACGGTGTCGAGGAATCCCGACTGGGCGCCGGCGCCGGTAGAGGAGCCTACCTCCTCGTTGTCGAACAGGCAGAGAACCGACGTGGAGGGGGCCCTGCCCGCAGAGAGCAGCGCCTCGATCCCGGCATGGCACATGGCCAGGTCGTCGATCCCCTGCCCGGTCACGAATCCGCCCCGGATCCCGCCGACCGACGGCGGCTGGACATCGACGAGATGGGCCGTCCAACCCGACAGTTCCTCCGCCGGCAGCCCGCAGGCGCCCGCAACGGCCCCCGCCAGGTCTTCGTTGGAGAAGGGACCTGCCGCAAGGATCGGCTGGATGTGGTCCTCCTTGTTGAATGAGAAACCATCCTCGTTCATCCCACGGTTCAGGTGCATCGCGGGCATCGAGATCCGCGCCGCCATCCCGGCTATGCGGAACGGCACGGTGCCTAGGCGGCCGCCGGGCTCCCTGCGGACCGCAGTGCCCGCCAGGCCCAGGTCCCTGTCGAACCATGTCGAGAGTATGGGTGAACCGTAGATCTCCACGGACAGCACGGAATGGCCTCCTGCCTGCCTGACGGGGTTGTTGCGCAGGCGGAGTCCGGGGAAGTCGGTGTGCGCGCATGCGATCCTGAAGCCTGCGGCGGCGGGTTCGTCCGTGCCGAGCTTGGCCGCGATCAGGGAGCCGGTGCCGCGCCTGACGAAGAACTCGACCGGGAGCTGCCCGTCCAGGAGCCCGTATTCGGTCGTCTCGGAGAAACCGCCGCTGCGCAGCAGGTCGCAGGCCTTCCCGACGGCATGCCCGGAAGTGGGCGACGATGCGAGGAAGTCTAGGAGTCCCTCCGGTCCCATGCGGGAGCCTTCCTTTCTTCGGAACGGATGCGCTCCGGGGCGCCGGGGCGGCCCCCGGAGGCATCGGATCCGGCGCGGCGATCCGAGCCTCGTGCTGCTGCGCCGCTCCTGACCTGGAACATGAATGCCTCCAGTCTAGCGTCGTTGTCGGTATCCTCCTGGCCGTCGAAGGCCAGGTTCAGCCACGGCAGGCCGGGCAGGTCCCTGCGGAGGCGCTTGGACACCGCGGTGACGATGGTCCCGGGCAGGCAGGTGAACGGGAGCACGTTGACGGCCCCGTCGATCGCCCCCCTGCGGGCGAGGGCCACGGGAGCCCCTATGCAGAGTATCGCCTCTCCCCCGATGTTTTCCTTCATGTAGGGTCCGGCGGCTTCGAGAACCTCGGCCGCCCCCGGGTGGTGCCGTCCAGCAAGCAGCCATGCGAAGGGGCGTTCCAGGGAGCGCTTGACATGCTTCATGAGCAGGCTCTTGGCCGCCGCCCTGAGGATGTCCGCGGGTTTCCTCGAACGCAGGGCGCGCGTCATGAACGTGTGGTTGACGAACTCGAACCACTCCAGCACCCAGGTCGGCAGGACCTCCCCGCCGAGCGCCTCGATCCGGTCCTCCGTCCATGAGTTCGCGTAGGGATCGTTCCTGACGTAGATCTCGCCGAAGACGAGCACCAGGGGCCTTTCGGCTCCCGACAGGGGGATCCGGCCGAAGAGGCCGGCCGACTTCCGCATGGCCTCGCCCAGGCCTTCGCCTTTTTCCATCGCCTTCTCCACCAGGGACATGGCGGTGGCGAACGCCCTCATCGCGTCGCCTTCCCTGGCCTCGTACGGGCTCGTGCGCCTGTACGCGGCCTTCAGGATGTCGGCGCAGGTGGTGCCGCGGAGCAGGTCGAGCTGGAACGACGGCGAATTCAGGCCGGGCACCGATGTGTACGAATCCCTCGAGGAGGCGGTGATGATGGGCACGGAGGAGAAACCGGACCGGTCGAGCAGGATCCTGTGGTATGTGCAGTACTGGCCGAACCGGCAGGGGCCCGATGCGGTGCCCATGAAGAATGCGGTGCGGTCGGGATCGTTCTCCCCCAGCACCTTGAGCATGTTGCCCGAAGTGATGATGGCGGGATAGCACTCCTTGCCTGAGGTGACGGTCCTGCCCATCGCTACGGTCTCGCGGTCCGTCTCCGGCATCTCCCTGGCGTCGAGCCCCCTCCTCCGGGCCGCTGCGGCCACGAGCGCGGTACCCGGACCAAGCCTGGGGACCCAGATCGTTCGGCCCTCGACTCGTCCGGCCCGCCTTCCGGGGGCTTCCGTGACCCCGGCCCGACCCGCGCCGGCCGAGGCGGGGAGGGAATCGAGGAAGGCCTCGCAGCGCGTGATCATCCCGGCATCGGCCGAGTGCTCGTCGGCCTCCAGGGTGAGGAACGGCGTCCCATCCATGAGGGAGGAGAAGTGGTGGTGTATGAAGGAATCCGGCCCGCAGCCGAAGTTCGTGAGATAGACGGCGCGGAGCCTCGGATCCCTCTTCACGGCCAGGGCCGCGGCCAGGATCTTCTGGCCGTAGTGCCAGTACATGTCCGGGCAGAGCCCGGCAGTCTCCCTCATCGGCAGATCCAGCATCTCGGCGGGCATGACGCCGACCCCCATCCGCGACAGCTTGGCGGGGAGATCGGAGCTCACGGAGGGGTCGCATCCGTTGTAGGGCCTGCTCACTATCACGAGCATCGTGCCGTTGTCGGGCAGGGAGTCGAGAGCCTCCCTGCCGGCCTCCCGGATGGCCCGTTCGAACGAGTGCTGCGCCTCCAGAGCCTTCCCGACCGCCCTCGAGGCCTCGCCCGGAGTGCATCCCATCGACTCGCCCAGGGAGATCATCGCGGCCTTCCAGTCCGACGTCTGCCCGGTGAAGTCGAGCACGGGGGCCAGCACCCCGACTCCCCTTCCGGCGAGTCCGAGGGAGGATTCGATGACGTAGGGAGAGCCCGACACGTACGGGCAGTTCTGGGCCTCCTCGAATCCCTCGTGCCTGAAGGCCCTGAGCATGGATGGGAGGAAGATCCTGCCGGCACCCCGCTCGAGGAGATCCAGCACATGGCCGTGGGCGATCTTCACGGGGAAGCAGGTCTCGGCAGCGACGTTCTCGACGCCCTTGTGCACGGTAGCCCCGGTCGAGGGCGACGACAGCACCACCCCGAAACCGAGGGACTCGAAGAAACTCCTGAAGAACGGGAAGAACTCCCAGAACCACAGAGCCCTCGGGATGCCGACCAGCCTCGACGGGTCGGCGCCGGGATCAGGCGGCCTGTAGCCCCGCAGAAGGATCTCCTCCCGGACCGGGAAGAGGTTGACGCCCTTCCCGCCGGCCGGTCTCCTGCCGGTCTCGTACTTCTCGCACCTGCCGCCGTAGTGGAGCCTTCTGCCGTCGTCGAACCCGACCGAGTGGATCTCGCACCTGTTGGGGCAGCCCTCGCACACGAAGCTGGACTGGGTGTAGGAGATCCCGGAGAGACCGAAACCGCGGAAGGACGAAGGCTTCCCTCCCGACCTGTCCCTTGCGATGAGCGCGGCCCCGATGGCGCCGGTGACGTCGTGGTCCGGAGGGACGGTCACGGACCTGCCGAGGACGGAGTTGAAGGCTGCCACCACGCCGGCGTTGTACGCCGTGCCGCCCTGGAAGAGGATCCTGCGGCCGGGCTTCCTGTCACCGACCACCCTGTGGAGGTAGTTCTGGACTATCGAGTAGCACAGGCCGCCCACGATGTCCTCGACTGGGGCTCCCGCTGCCTGATGAGCGACCACGTCGCTCTCCATGAAGACGGTGCACCTCTCACCGAGCCCTGAAGGGGCCGGAGCCTCGAGGGCCACCGGCCCGAACTCCCGGATGCCCAGTCCGAGCCGTTCAGCCTGCTCTTCGAGGAACGATCCGGTACCGGCGGCACAGACCTTGTTCATCTCGAAGTCGACGACCCTGCCGCCCTGGATGCTGATGTACTTGGAGTCCTGACCGCCTATCTCGAACACGGTATCGACGTCGGGGCAGGCCTCTACGGCAGCCCTGGCCTGTGCGGTGATCTCGTTGACCACGGTGTCGGCCCCCGTGAAGTCGCCGATCATGTAGCGGCCGGATCCGGTGACGCCCGCGGACAGGATTCGCGCCCCCCCGCCGAGAGTCGCGCCAACCAGCGCAAGGCCCTTCTTGACGGCCTCTATGGGTCTGCCCGCCGTCATCAGGTACTCGCGGGCGGCGAGGCGCCCGGCCTCGTCGATGGCGGCCAGGTTCGTGCTTATGGAACCCACGTCTATCCCGAGGTGGTATCCCGTGCCTGCTCCGGGCGCCGCAGGCACGAAGGAAGGCGGCGGCGTGCCCCTGTGCTTCATCAGCGGGGGGTGGCTGCCGGCCGGTGCGGGTTCGGCACCGAGGCCCGCGAGGAGGCCGGTGAACTGCTCCCCGGCGATGAATACCTGGTCGTCCTCGGCGCAGAGCGCCGCGCCTGCTGCCGTGAGTTCGGCCGAGTGGGAAGGGACTGTGATGCCTCCCCTGCATTCCGAAAGGACCTCGCCGAAGGCCCTCACCATGCCGGCGTTGGACGCGACTCCGCCCACGAAGCCCACAGGAGGCCTGAACTCCTTCCCGCCCGCTATGATGCTCTTGAAGTTCCTGGCGACTGCCAGGCAGAGCCCGGCTACGATGTCCTCGGGAGGGGTGCCCACCTGCTGGAGGTGTATCATGTCGGACTTGGCGAATACGCTGCATCTCCCTGCCACCCTGGGCGGGTGCGGGCACCGGAGGGCGAGCATCCCCAGTTCCTCGGCGTCCATGCCCAGCCGCGTGGCCTGCTGGTCGAGGAAGGAGCCGGTTCCGGCGGCGCAGACGGAGTTCATCGAGAAATCGTCGAAGACGCACTTCCTGCCTTCGATCCTGAAGAGCAGGAGCTTGGAATCCTGCCCCCCCATCTCGATCACCGACCCGAACTCGGGATGCAGCCTGCAGATGGCCGCAGCGAGCGCCACCACCTCGTTCACCGGCCGAGCGCCGGCGATGGCTCCGACAGCCCGCGCGGCGGAGCCCGTGACGCATGCCGCGACGGTGCTCCAGCCCGGGATGGAGGGGAGGATGATCCCGAGGGTCTCGTAGGGGCGGCCGAGATGGCGTCTGTAGACCGTGCGCGTGATCGCGCCGTTCTCGACCAGTGCGAGCTTGACGCTTACGGAACCCAGATCTATGCCGAGAACCCGTTCAGAGTGCATGTCGGTGTACAGCTCCGTGGAGTCGGGCGCGGCGCCGCTCCCTGGCGGGGTGGTTCAGATGTCGTACCTGACGCTGGTGGCGTCGCCGGATATCCAGATGGAGACGGAAGATGCGTCCTCACACTCCTGGGGGACCGCCAGGGTGTCGGAAATCGAATTGATCCCGCTGGTGTAGGATATGACCAGCAGTCCCGAGACCGGACCGCGCAGATCGCGGGAGACCGAAGAGGAGGCCTCGATAGCATCCCATTCGTAGGTCGAGCCCGAGAGTCCGATCGAGATGCCGGTGATCGGAACGCCGGAATCGTTGGCTACCTCCAGCTTGGGGCCGCCGCACCCGGCCAGGGCAAGGGCTGCGGCTAAGGCAGCGATGAGTCTCCCGTGCATCTTCCGGACCTCCCCGTTCGGGTGAAGAGCTTCACCTGCAGCGATGATCCGAGTATAATACGGCCTGCACGAATCGAGGAGGATCGTCTGAAGCCGCTGCTCCTGCTGGCCCTGCCCCTGCTCCTGCTTCCCGGAGTCTCCCCTGCCTATGTCGGGCCGGGGGCGGGGTTCGGGGTTGCCACCTCCTTCCTTGCTGTGCTCAACGCGGTCGCCCTATCCATGCTCTCCCTGCTGATATGGCCGTTCGTGTCCGCCAGGAGGGCTCTGCTGAGGTCGCGGGTACCGAACAGGCCCCTTGCGAAGCGCGTGGTGGTGCTCGGCCTCGACGGGCTCTCCCCGGCGATCGCGGCAAGGCTGGCCGCGGAGGGCCGGATGCCCCGCCTCGCCGCTCTTGCGCGCTCTGGAACCCTGGCGGAACTCGCCACCACCACTCCCGGCATATCCCCGGTGGCCTGGACCACCTTCCAGACGGGTGTCGATCCCGGGAAGCACGGGATTTTCGACTTCCTGGCGCCCGACAGGGCCAGATACGCCCCGGTCCTGTCCTCCGTGGAGACCGTGCGCACCCGCCGGGGAAGGGACACGGTCCGTGGCCTCAGGGGCTCCAGGCCCTTCTGGGAGCTGCTTGGCGCCTTCGGACTCCGTTCGGTCGTGCTCAGGGTCCCTGTGACGTATCCCCCGGGTCCGCTGGACGGATACATCCTCAGCGGCATGTGCGTGCCCGACCTCCGGGGGACCCAGGGTCTCTACACGCTGTTCGGCGAGCGCGAGGGAGATCTCCCCGGCGGCATCGAGGCCGCTCTCTCACCGACAGGCAGACGGCGCTGGGGGGCGTTGCTGGAAGGCCCCCCGTCCGGCTACAGGCCGCTGGAAGTCCGTCTGGAAGAGAAGTCGGGAAGGTGGTCGGCGCGGATAGGGACAGGCGCCCCGGTACGGCTCGAGCCGGGAGTGCTCTCGGACTGGGTCAGGCTCTCTTTCCGCAGCAGGACCCGCGGACCCTCGGCCAGGGGCGTGGCCAGGCTCTGCCTCACTGCCGGGGACACCCCCGCGCTCTATGTCTCCGCGATCCACCCAGATCCCTGGTCTCCTCCGTTCCCGATATCGTCACCCGTGCTCTATTCGAGATACCTTGCCTCGACCACCCGATCCGGCAGCTACGCGACCCTCGGGCTCGCCGAGGACACGTGGGCCCTGATGAACGGGGCGCTCTCCGAAGGACAGTTCCTGTCCCAGGCATGGTCCATCTTCGAGGAGCGGCGCGGGATGTTCCGCGACGCCCTGCGCAGGGTGAGACGGGGGCTGGCTGTCTGCGTCTTCGACACGCCCGACAGGATCCAGCACGTCTGCTGGGCCGCCGGCTACGGCCCCGGCACTCCGGTCGGCGACGCATACGAGAGGATGGACGCACTCATTGGCGAGACCGTCGACTCCCTGGGGCGCGACGACCTCCTGATAGTCATGTCCGACCACGGCTTCACTGACTTCGACACCTGCCTGGACCTCAACAGGTTCCTTTTCGAGAACGGGTTCCTCGCGTTCCGCGACGGGGTCGTCCCTCCCCAGGAAGACCTGTCTGGGGTGGACTGGTCACGGACAAAGGCCTATTCGCTCGGTCTGGCCGGGATCATGCTCAACATGAAGGGGCGCGAATCGCAGGGCATCGTGGAACCGGGAGACGAGGCCGCCTCGGTCATGGAAGCGATCTCTGAGCTGCTCCTCGCGCTCGCGGCACCCGACGGCCGCAGGCCTGTGAAGTCAGTCGTCAGGGCCTCGGAGGCATATCGGGGGCCCTATGTCGGAAGGGCGCCCGACCTGGTGGTCGGGACACGGGAGGGCTTCAGGTCGTCCTGGCACAGCGTGACCGGAGGCACGGGCCTCTCCACCGTCCATCCCAACCCGTACCGCTGGACGGGCGACCACTGCCATGACAGCTCCCTCGTACCGGGCATCCTGGCCTCGAATGAAAGGCTGGCCGGCCCTGCGTCGATCCGCGACATCGCCCCCACGGTGATGAGGGCTCTGGGGCTAGACGCACCCCGGTACATGGACGGCAGACCGCTCGTGGAAGGCGCCCGGCGATGAGGAGGAGGGAGTTCCTCAGGCTCGCGGCCCTGGCGCCGGCAGCCGCCCTGGCATTCTCGTGCGCTCGGAGGTTCCGCAGGGGCCGTGCCCGCAGGGTGATCCTGATCGGGATCGACGGGATGGACCCCGGGCTCGCCAGATCGTACATGGATGCCGGCCTGATGCCCAACTGCTCGAGGCTTGCGCGCATGGGCTCGTTCTCCCCCCTTCGCACCGAGTTCCCGCCGCAGAGCCCTGTCGCATGGTCGAGCTTCATCACGGGAACCGGTCCCGAGAGCCACGGGATATTCGACTTCATACACCGCGACCCCGTGACTCTGGCGCCATATCTCTCCACTTCGGCCGTCGAACCGGGCGGCCGTGATCTCAGGCTCGGCTCCCTCAGGCTTCCTCTCGAGGGATCCGCCACCAGGCTCCTCCGGGCGGGCGACCCTTTCTGGAGGCACCTGCGCGAAGACGGCATGCCGGTGACGCTGATGAAGCTCCCCGTCGACTTCCCCCCCGTGTCGGCGCACGGCGCGAGGATCCTGTGCGGGCTGGGGACCCCTGACGTCAGGGGCAGCCAGGGCAGCTTCACCTTCTTCACGGACAACCCCATGAGGATCAGCGACGATACGGCGGGAGGCCTGGTGATCGCCGTCAGGGCTGAGGACGGGCGATACTCGTGCCCGCTCGACGGCCCCCCGGACGGCTTCAGGGATGGCTCCCCCGCCTGCAGGACGTGGATAACCGTCACGGCCGACCCGGTCTCCGACGGTGTGCTCGTAGAGACCGGCAGCGGCTCGGCGGTGCTGGGGAGGGGGGAATGGAGCGGCTGGGTGCCGGTGGAGTTCGGGATGCTCGGAGGGCTCTCGAAGGTGCGGTCCATCGCCAGGTTCCATCTGCGGTCCGTCTCTCCGCACCTCGAGCTCTACGTGAGCCCTCTCAACATGGACCCTGCTCATCCATCCCTGCCCATATGCTCGCCCCGCGGGTACGCGCCCGATCTGGCCTTCTCCCTCGGCCCGTTCCACACCAAGGGTTTCCCCGAGGACACGAAGGCCCTCTCGCGGGGAGTGCTCGACGACGTCTCCTATCTGGGCCAGGCCTTCGACCTCTATCACGAGCAGCTGTCCCTGATGAGGGAGGGCCTGGGCGGGTTCGACGAGGGGCTCTTCTTCTTCTACTTCAGCACCCTCGACCTCAACGTCCACATGTTCTACCGGGACATCGACGGCCTCAGCCCGACGCACTCCACTGTGATGGACGGGGCGAGGGGGATCGTACCGAGGCTCTACTCGATGATGGACGGCGCGGTGGGCGAGGCGATGGAGGCGATGGACGGCGACACCATGCTGCTCGTCTTCTCCGATCACGGATTCTCGCCGTTCCGCAGGGGCTTCAACCTCAACTCCTGGCTGGCAGCCGAGGGATACGCGAGACTCTTCGATCCGGTGGCGGCCCGCGGCGAGATGTTTGCCGGGACCGACTGGAGCTCGACCTCGGCCTACGGCCTCGGCATCAACAGCCTCTACCTGAACCTCCGCGGGAGGGAGGAGGGCGGGTCGGTCGACCCGGCCCAGGCATCGGCCCTCCTCGACAGGATCGCCTCCGGGCTGCTCTCCGCGGTCGATCCCGCGACCGGGCTCCATCCCGTGAGCAACGTCAGGGTCCTCGGCGGGGGCAGGGTCGCAGGGCTGCCCCCACACGCCCCGGACATGCTGGTCGGCTACGCATCCGGATACAGGTCCTCCTGGGACACCTCCCTGGGAGGCTATTCCGAGGAAGTCATCTCCGACAACACCGACCCATGGAGCGGCGACCACTGCATGGACCCAGACGCCGTGCCCGGCGTCCTCCTCTCCAGCATGCCGCTGCCGGGGGCATCGCCGGCGCTGAGGGACATCGGCAGGACGGCCTGCTCGTTCCTCGGGTCGACCACCCTCCCGCCGGGAAAGGACCTGGGGGATGGATAGCCTCGTTCCCGCCGCATCCCGCATCATCGCAGCGATCCTAGACCCCGTGGCCGGCATCGCGGGGGACGCCGGGCCGCTGGCTGGAATGGCGCTCCTTTCCGCTCCTGCCGGCGTGCTGATGGCCGAGGCCTTCCGCAGGGCCTCGCCGCGGAACCTGGGCTCCCTTCTCAGATCCGCCCTCTCCAGGATGGCCGGCATGGTGCTCCATGTCGAGGATCCCGTCACTGTCGTGAAACTGGCCTTCTCGTCGCTCTGGAGGACATTGGTCCTCCTCGCGGCGCTGGTTCCTCCGATCCTGCTCGCCTCCCTGCCGTTCTCCGCGGCCTATGGGCAGATCCGGGCAAGGTACGGCCTGGCATCCCCGCGCGACCACGCTGTCGTGACGATCGATTCCGATTCAGCGGTCGAAGTCGCAGGAGATGGGGTCGTCCCGCCCGTGGTCAGGGGCGTGTCCCCCTGTACCGTCTCCTTCAGGATCGAAGGCGCCGGCCGGGGAGCGCTGACGGTGGACGGCATCCCGATCGACACCGGTTCTGGAGAGCCCGGGATGCCGCTCGTCTCCCGCTTCACGACAGCCCGGACGCCATCCGCCCTGCTCGATCCCTCGATCCGGATCGTGGATGGCTCCGCGAACCGCTTCGACGGCAGGATCGGCCTCGTGCAGGCCTCCTACGAGATTGCCGGCATCAGGGCCGGATGGCTGGCCTGGTTCGTCATCCTCTCGAGCGTGGAGGCCACGGCATGGTTAGCGCTGGCGTCGGCGATCAGGAAGGCGCGGCGCCTCAGGCCATGTAGCCCAGCCCCTTGAGCTTGCGCTTCAGGTCCTCCTCGGACTCGCCGGTACCGGGGTCGAGCTTGTCGAGCTCGCGCGACAGGACATGGAGCGCCAGTTCCTCGGGCGAGGAGTAGCCCACCATCGCGGCGACCCTGGAGAGCCTCTCGGCCATCTCGTCGTCGAACTTCAGCTTGAGCGTCTTCAAAGGCACCTCCCGCGACTGGCGTAAAATCCTAGAGGTATCCGAGCCTGCGGAGCCTCTCCCTTACCGCTTCCTCCCCGGCACAGGCGCGGCCGGCGGGAGGGGGTATCATCCCGGCCAGCTCGAGCTTCCTGAGAAGGGAATCGAGCCGCTCGGCGTCGCCAATCTCGGCAAGGTCGGTCGACACGACGCGGAAGCCTTCGGCGGACTCGAATCCGCCCAGGGAGGTGACCACGGTGACGCCATGCCTAGCCAGGGCGGTGCAGGCCGACCGATCACGCAGCCCGTTCCCGCTCTGCGGGTGGACGATCTCCACGCCGGCCCCGCGCGACGAGAGCTCGGCTCCGAGGGCATCGAGCCTGGACAGGTCGGAATCCCCGCCTGCAACTGATATGATCGTCCCCGTCATGCCCTGCTCCTTCCCGATGCCCATTCCACGAGGATCCGGGCTATCTCGGGCCTGGTGAACTCCGCCGGCGGGATTTCCCCCGCAGCCAGCATCTCCCGCACCCTGCGGCCCGAGAGCACCATATGCGCCTCGTCGGGATGCGGGCAGGTCTTGGTGGTGGCCATGCCGCCGCACGTCCGGCAGAAGAAGGAATGCTCGAAGCACAGGGGCGTGATGCCCAGCTCGCCGGGCTGGAAGCGGCCGAAGATGAGCTGCGCGTCGTATGTGCCGTAGTAGCTGCCCACGCCGGCATGGTCCCTGCCGACAATGAAGTGGGTGCAGCCGTAGTTCTTCCTGACGAGGGCATGGAAGATGGCCTCCCTCGGCCCGGCATACCTCATGGCCGCGGGGAACACGCTCATGACCGCCCTGCCCTTCGGGAAGTAGCCTGCGAGGAGCACCTCGTAGCATGCCATCCTGACATCGGCCGGGATGTCGTCGTCCTTGGTCGATCCGACGAGCGGATGGAGCAGGAGGCCGTCGGCTATCTCCAGTGCGCTCTTCTGGATGTACTCGTGGGCCCTGTGCACTGGGTTGCGGGTCTGGAAGGCCACCACGGTGTTCCAGCCGCGCTCGGCCATCTCGTTGCGGATCTCGACCGCGGTGCGGAAGGTGTCCGGGAAGTCCTGCTGGAAATAGCTGAAGTTCAGCACCTCGATCGGGCCGCTGATCG
>JAKLEF010000110.1 GCA_022703195.1 Candidatus Fermentibacterota bacterium
GGCCCGAGCGCCAGCATGGCGCCCGCCATGGCCGCACAGCCCGCCTTGTCGTCGAGGAACCTCGACTTCACGAATCCGGTCGATGTGCGCTCGAACCTCGGATCGAACGATATGAAGTCGCCGACTCCGACACCGAGCCCTTCGAGGTCCTTCTTCGATGACGCCTCGACATCCAGCCTGACGTGCATGTTGGTCTGGCTGCGCTCGGTCTTCCCCGCATCCCGGTTGACATGGACCGCGGGGTTGTCGAGGAGGAGAGTCCCTCTGAAGGTCCTCCCCCCTTCGGAATGCACCGTCACGTACTCCGCCTCGAACGATGGTAGGACGAGACCGCCGATCTGCGAGAACGAGAGGGTGCCGTCGCTCCTGAGGCCGCTCACGATCGCCCCGAGGGTGTCGACATGCCCCGACACCACGAGCTCGGGCTCGCCGAGGCACCCGGCCAGCAGGCCGCCCTTGTTGGTCAGTGCCGCCGGGATGCCCGCTCCCCGGGCGAACTCCTCGAGGAATGCCACGGCCCCGCCTGTCATGCCCGACGGGGAAGGGATCGAGACGAGCTTCTCCAGTATCTCCAGGGTTCTCTGCATGTCAGCCTCCACAGTCACCTACAGCAGTCCCTGCAGGCACTCTTCAGTTTCCGAAATGGTCGTAGCCGGTTCTGCCCGGAAGCCCGGCGGGCCGGCCGCCCAGGCTGATCCGCACCCCGGGTTCCTCGGAGGCGCCGCCGATCCTTGCGAAACCGCAGTCCGCGAAGTCGAGCGGAGGCGGGGCGCTGAACAGGAGGACGAAATCCTCGCCGGCCGCACAGGCCTCCGCGGGCCTGTCGCGGACTGCCTCGAAGAGCGGCACATGGTCGAGGTCGATCTCGCATCCGGCCCCGCTCTCGGAGCACAGGTGCATCGCCTCCGAGAACAGCCCGTCCGATACGTCGATCGCGCAGCGGACGCCCCTTTTCCTGATGATGTCCGCCTCGTCGAAGGCCGCCCTCGGTCTGAGGAAGGCCCTGATCCGCTCGATCTCGCTCTCCGGCAGGGGCTTCACCGGGCGGAGCGAGGCGCCTTCGAGGCCCCCGCACGCCTCCATCGCGGCCGCTATGTCGAGCGATCTGCCCAGGGGTCCCGTGAGCCACAGCGAATCACCAGGCTCCATCGAGCTGCGCCTGAGGAGCGTGGAGGGATCGCCGCCCTCCCCGGTCGCGGAGATCGTTATCAGGAGCCTGTCCGAAGCCACCGTCTCGCCTCCGGCCACGGTGCAGTCATCCCTGGAGAGGAGGCCCGCGTAGAATCCCGAGAGCCAGTCCCAGCCGAGATCCCCGGGGGCGGCAAGGGAGACGAGCACGCTCGACGGCCCGGCGCCCATCGATGCAAGGTCGCTCAGGGTCGCCTCGAGCAGCCTCCTGCCCAGGACTCCCGGGTCGCACCACCAGCGTTGGAAATGCCTGCCCTCCACGAAGGAGTCGATCGTGGCGACGGGACAGGACAGGGCTGGCAGCACGGCGGCGTCGTCCCCGGCTTCGCGCAGCCCGGGGAACTCCCTCCTGAGGCGGGCTATGAACCCCCTCTCGCCCATGCCGGACAGAGTCTGACCGGATGCGCCCCCGTCATTCACGAGAGCACTACCTTCAATTCCTCCATGCGCCCCGGATCGCGCCTTTCGGGGGCCGTCATGACCGCGTTCGTCGAGGCGGCCCTGCAGCGGCACGTGAATTCGCGCGAGGCAGCGGCCCTTGCGGCGATGGCCACCACCCTGCCCGCCAGGGCCGTGTTCGCGTTCATGTTGGCCACGACCATCTCGACCGTGACCTCCTCCTCGCTCTCGTGCCAGGCGTCGTAGTCGGTGACCAGGGCCAGGGTCGAGTAGCACATGTTGGCCTCGCGTGCGAGCTTCGCCTCGGGAATGGCGGTCATGCCGATGATGTCGCAGCCCATCGCCCTGTAGATCCTGCTCTCGGCCCTGGTGGAGAAGGCGGGGCCCTCGATGCAGACGTAGTCGCCCTTCGGATGCACGCTGGCTCCGGCCTCGAGGGCGCTCGCGGCCAGGATCTCCCTCATGCAGGGGCAGTACGGCTCGCCGAAGGAAACGTGGGCCACGATGCCGCCGCCGAAGAACGTCGACCTCCTGATGCCCTTCGTCCTGTCCCAGAGCTGGTCGGGGATGACCATGTCGCGGGGGGCGATCCTGCTCTTCAGGCTCCCCACGGCCGAGACGGATATGATCCTGCGCACGCCGAGCGCCTTGAGCGCGTAGATGTTGGCGGCATAGGGTACCTCGGACGGGGAGTGGACGTGCCCTGCCCCGTGCCTGGCCAGGAATGCGAGCTTCACTCCGTCCAGCGACGCGAGCACGATCGGGGAGGACACGGAGCCGCAGGGGGTCACGGGCTCGACGGTACCCTCCGTTACGATGCCATCGAGCGCGTAGAGCCCGGTGCCGCCTATTATCCCGATCCTCTCACCGTTTTCCATTATCTTCCTCCGGTTGGGATGTGCTGGACGACGAATATATCTAGCAGGGAGAGAGGTGGCGCCATCGCTGCAGACAGCGGCAGGGACGGCATTCCGGCAGTCGATGCGGGCGGAATGACCTTTTCCGGGCTCGGCGAGTGGCTGGGTGGCCTGGGGCTCCCTCCGTGGAGGACCGGCCAGATCTTCGGCTGGATCCACAGGAGGCTCTCGGGCGGCTTCCTCGACATGTCCGATCTGCCTTCGGCCCTGAGGTCGTCGCTGTCGGACGCCGCGTACATCTGGAGCCCGGAGCCCGCCCTGAGGGCCGACTCGCCCGACGGGGCCTCGAAGTTCGTCTTCCCGCTGCGCGACGGTCTCTCCGTCGAGAGCGTGCTGCTGCCCGTCCCCGGCAGGATAACCGCATGCCTCTCGTCGCAGGTGGGCTGCCGGGTTGGCTGCGCCTTCTGCATGACGGGCAGGACCGGCTTCAGGAGGAACCTCTCGGCAGGCGAGATAGCGGGGCAGTTCAATGCCCTGAGGAGACTCTCCGGGGGCCGGGTGACGAACGTGGTGTACATGGGCATGGGCGAGCCGCTGCTCAACGTGCAGGCGGTGCTCGACTCCCTCACGATCATCACGGACCCTCGCGGAGCCGGGATCGGAACGAGGCACGTAACGGTCTCGACCGTGGGGGTGCCGGAGGGGATGGCGAAGCTCGCAGCCCATCCCGGGCAGGCGGGGCTGGCGGTTTCGCTGCACAGCGCCGTGCAGGCGACGAGGGACAGGCTCATCCCCGCTGCCAGGCGGTGGGGCCTGCGCGAGGTGAGGAAGGCCGCGATAGGCTACTCGTCCGCGAAGAACCGCCCCGTGACCTTCGAGTTCTGCCTCCTGGACGGGATCAACGACTCGCCTGACGAGGCCAGGGCCCTCGGTGACTTCACGAGGGGGGTATGGTGCAAGATCAACCTCATACCCTGCAACGATGTCGAGGGTACCGGCTTCTCGAGGCCTCCGGAGAGGCGCATGAAGGCATTTCTCGACATCCTGACGGAGATGGGCCGGGAGGCCACGGTCAGGAAATCGCTCGGTTCATCCGCCGGAGGGGCCTGCGGGCAGCTCGGGGCCTCTCTCGGAAGCGAGGCTCCTAGGGAGTGAAGTGGAGCACGGCCACGGCCGAGAGGCCGGACAGGTCGTCCTCCCCCGCCAGCTCCTTGCCGCAGGGCATCCACTCGGGGCGCAGCACGACGTCCATGAACGTCGCCTCGCCGAGCCTTATCCTGGTTCCGAGCTCGATGCTGACGATCCCGCCGCCGGAGGACACTCCGTCCTCATCGCCGTCGGCCGGCTCGTCCCAGGCCACGAAGCCCCCGGCGCCTATGCCCACGAAGGGTTCGAGACCCCTCTGCCCGGCGTAGCGGTGGTAGAAGGGGTACGACCTGTAGCCGATCTGGAGAGGGATGCACGTGATGCCGTCCCATGCCGCGGAGTCGGTGGAGGCGGACCTGTAGCCGCTGCGGAGCCAGATGCAGGAGCTGAGCTCCATGGGGATCTGCAGTGCCGCCTCGAACATCGGGCCCGCAGACAGGGCGGTTTCGAAGTCGGAACCTGTCGGGATCCAGGCTCCTCCGCCGATGCCCAGTTCCAGGTCGCCCCGCCCTGGATCGGTGAAGGAGAGTGCGGCCAGGATCAGCAGCCCTGTCATCGGATTCCTCCAGTCAGAACTCGATGCCCTTGCGGGCCTCGACTCCGTTGCGCCAGTAGTGTTTGACTTCGCACATCTCGGTGACCAGGTCGGCCAGGCCGGTGAGCCGGCCGTCGCGGGGATACCTGCCGGTCATTACGAGTTCCGTCCCCTCGGGGCGCATCTCGAGAAGCCCCTCGACCTCGGTATCCTTCAGCAGGCCGAGCGTCACAGCGGTCAGTATCTCGTCGGCTATCACGATGTCGAATTCCCACGAGGTCTCGCCCGCCAGTATCGCCAGGCCCTCCCTGGCCAGGGCGATGTCCTCCGGGTCGGGCTTCCCCGGGTCGAGGAAGCCAGGGCGCCCGAGCTGCCTGATCTCGATCAGCCCCGGAAAGCGCCAGGGGAGGGCCAGCTCGGACGTCTGCTCGCCCTTCATGAACTGGTAGATGCCGACGCGGAGGAACGCGCATGCCGCTCTTACTGCGAGCCCGAGGGCGGCCGTGGTCTTGCCCTTGCCGTCGCCTATGTACATCTGGACGAAGCCCTGCTTCAACCGCTCCGCCTCCCCCCGGCCGGGACTCCGGCCACTGCTGATATGGTACGGCACCGGGGCACCGGCGTCAAATCCCCGGAGGGCCGGCCGTTCCGGTATGGGAATGGGGGGCGGTCTGCGGAGGATCCCCGTCGGCCGGGGAGCGTACGTTGAAGAGCAGGGAGGGTATCAGCCGTTCCGGTATGGGAACGGGGGGCGGTCTGCGGAGGATCCCCGTCGGCCGGGGAGCGTACGTTGAAGAGCAGAGAGGGTATCAGCCGTTCCGGTATGGGAATGGAGGGCGGTCTGCGGAGGATCCCCGTCGGCCGGGGAGCGTACGTTGAAGAGCAGGGAGGGTATCAGCCGTTCCGGTACTGGAGCAGGTACAGGTTGTAGTAGATGCCCCTGCGGGCGAGGAGCTCCTGATGGCTGCCGCGCTCGACGATCCTGCCGGCGTCGATGACCAGGATCTCGTCGGCCTTCTGTATGGTGCTCAGCCTGTGCGCCACGATGATGCTCGTCCTGCCCCTCATCAGGGTCTCTATCGCCTTCTGGATGAGCTGTTCGGTGGCCGGATCCACGCTGCTGGTGGCCTCGTCGAGGATCAGGATCTTCGGATCGTGGGCAAGGGCCCTGGCAAAGCACAACAGCTGCTTCTGGCCGGTCGAGAGGGTGGCGCCCCTCTCGGCCATGACCTCAGAGTAGCCTCCTTGCAGGTTCCCGATGAAGCCGTCGGCCTGGACCATCTCTGCGGCGCGCTCGACGGAGCTCCTGTCTATGGGCGAACCCAGCCTGATGTTGTCCTCGACAGTCCTGCTGAAGATGAACGCATCCTGGAGCACGATGGCCATGTTGCGGCGGAGCGAGGCCATGGGCATCCGCCTGATGTCCGTGCCGTCCACCTTCACCGAACCCGATGCCGGGTCGTAGAACCTGCAGAGCAGGCTGATGATCGAAGTCTTGCCGGCCCCCGTGGGTCCCACTATGGCCACGCTCCTGCCGGGCTCGACCGTGAAGGAGACGTCCCTGAGCACCTCCTTGCCCTCGACATAGGAGAACGAAACCGAGTCGAACTCCACTCTCCCGGTGATGCCGGCAGGGGCGGCGGCTTCGGGAGAGTCGGTGACGTCGGGCTCCGTGTCCATCACGCCGAACACCCTCTCCGCCGAGGCCATCGCGCTCTGCATGATGTTGAACTTCTCGCTCATGTCCGCTATGGGCTGGAACATCTGCCTGACGTAGCTGATGAACGCCACGAGCGACCCGATCGTCAGCGCCCCTCCGAGGACGCTAACGCCGCCCGTGACGAGCACGAGCGCGACGCCCGTGGACGCCAGGATCTCGATGGCCGGCCTGAAGATGCCGAAGATCACGAGCTGCCGCATGTTCGCGGCGAAGTAGTCCTCGTTGGTCCTGCTGTACCTTTCCCGGCGGGCCGGCTCCCTCCTGAAGATCTGCACGACCTTGATGCCCGAGAGGTCTTCGGCGAGCCTCGAGTTGAGGGAGGACAGCAGGCGCCTGGCGTCCCTGAAGGCCCCCCTGACCTTCCGCCGGAACACCATGGACACGAAGGCGAAGAAGGGCGCTACGGCCAGCGCCACCAGCGCCAGGCGGGGGTTCATGAAGAAGAGTATGGCCACTGTGCCGGTGAGGAGGAGGATGTCCTTGAACATGTTCACGAGCACTGCGGCGAACATCTCGTTCAGGGCCTCTATGTCGTTCGTCACCCTCGTGACGAGCCTCCCGACTGCGTTCCTGTCGAAGAACGAGAGGGAGAGCTTCTGTATGTGAGAGAACAGCGCCGAGCGGAGGTCGTACATCGACCGCTGGCCCGCCACGGCCAGTGTGACGGCGTGGCCGTACCCGATCGCGAGGCCCAGGAGCACTATCACCGCTGCGGTCAGGGCGAGCCGCCTTATGCCCTCCCGGTCGGCCCCCCTCATTCGCAGCAGGACGTCCGGGGGCACCTCTGACATGTCCGCCTCA
>JAKLEF010000111.1 GCA_022703195.1 Candidatus Fermentibacterota bacterium
GTCAACTCGATCACGACCCTGAACCATCTCCTCGAGGTGTTCCCGGAGGCGCGAGGCCGCTGCCACCCGACTCCTCTGGGATGCGACCACGCGCTCATCCCGCCGGGGGGGCCCGACGACCTGCCTCCCGGCGTCACCCCCGGCTATCTGCTGAGCGTGGGCACCGTTGAACCCAGGAAGGATCATGCGACGGCCATCCGGGCATCGAAGCTGCTGTCGGAGAGGCTCGGCGCCTCGTTCCCGGGCCTAGTGATCGCCGGGGGAGACGGCTACCGCGCCCAGGAGACCAGGGCACTCGTGCGTGAACTCGGTATGGGCGGCCTGGTGCACTTCACGGGATATGTCGGAGAAGACGCCCTCTCCACCCTGTACGCCCATGCCTCGGCATACATCCACTCCTCCCTCCACGAGGGCTTCGGCCTCACTGTAGCCGAGGCCATCCGGCAGGGCCTGCCGGTCGCGGCTGCCCGGAACAGCGCCATTGTCGAGCTGTTCGACGGGCTGTTCGTCGGTTTCGAGACGGGTTCAGCCGAATCGGCGGCCGAGGCAGCGGCGGTTGCCCTCGCCATGGGCCGTGGTTCAACACCGGGCGATCGAGCGTGTCATGCCACGAAGGTTCTGACCTGGGAGAACTGCGCCAGGCTCACCGAAGGCGCATTCCGCGAGGTCACAGGGGCATGAGATTCCTGGTGTCCTCCTGGTTCATCCGCCCGGGTGTCTCCGGGGGATGGACGACGGTCGCAGACCTGCTGCTCCCGGCCCACGGGATGGCCTTCATCGGGGCAGCCGTACCCGCCGGGATGCGGTCGTGCGAGGGAGTGCAGGTCACGGGCCTGTCGGCCGCAGCACGGATGATCCGCAGATGGCCGGCGCTCAACAGGATCAAGGAATCCCTCCAGCGGAAGGCCCATGCCCGCGAGACGAGGGCTGCATTCACCGCCTGCGGGGCCGACATCGTGCTGTGCACCGACGAGAGGGCCGCGCTGGGAGCCTCCGACGCGGGCCTGCCGTATGCCATCCGGTATCACTCCAGACCCGGCCTGCTTCCTGCTGGCACCCGCGACTGTCTTGCAGCCTCGGCCCTGTTCGTGACCGGAGCCCAGCCCGGCTTCCCCGGAGCGATCCACCTGCCGCACTCCATCGATCTCGACAGGTTCAGGTATGCCGAGCCCCCTGACGCAGAGGCCGCTCTCCTGACGACCAGCCTCGTGGAGGCCGAGAGGCCCGACATCTTCGTCGAAGGAGTCTCGATGTCGGGATTGAGGGGGACCGTGGCGGGTGACGGGCCTCTTCGCGACAAGATCTCGGAGATGTGCAGGAGGACGGGCGGAAGGGTGCGGCTGATCCCCCCGGTCCCCAGACTGGAGCTCCCCGGCCTCCTGTCCGACCACCAGATCGGAGTCGCATGCCTCGAGGAGGGCTGGCACACAACCTATCAGATGAAGGTTGCAGAGTACCAGGCCGCCGGCCTCTTCCCGGCGGTCCAGCCCTGGTCCGAGCTCGCCATGACCGCCCCCGGGCTCACGAGGACCTTCCGCACCCCCGCCGAGCTGGCCCTGCTGCTCGACGACCTGGCCGGGAACTGGGCCTCGACCCTCGAGGTGAGGCGCCGGAACCGCGAGTACGCATACGCCCGCCATCATGTCAGGGATGCGAGGATTCTGTTCGAGGAGATCCTCGCCTCGCTACCCCGATGACCGGGCGCGCCTGAGGCGGCCTGCAGCGATCTTCGCCGGAGCGGCCCCCAGCAGGAGGCAGACAAGGCAGTAGACACCCGCCGACAGGGTGGTGACCAGGATCAGGTTGGCAGCCCTGTGAGCGAAATCGGCATCCAGGCCGACCGGGAGCGCCGCGCTCAGCAGGAGCCCAGCCGGAACCATGGCGGCAACCGCGGCCAGGAGCCTGGCATGCTCGATCAGCACCGGCCGGAACGAGATTTCCGGCGACTTCCTCCTGAAGAAGTGAACCAGCAGGATGGTCTTCGCGGTGGAGGTCAGGGTGGATGACAGCGCCAGCCCCGCTATCCCCATGGAGTCCATCAGGATCACGTTCAGCAGCACGTTCGCGGCCATGCCCCAGATGCCTATCAGCACGGGCGTCCCCGTGTCCTTCATCGCATAGAAGCCCCTGGAGACCACCGCCCCGAATCCGAACTGGGCCAGCCACGGGGCGTAGAACGCCAGTGCCCTCCCCACCAGATCCGCGCTCTCCCTGTCGAAGCTCCCGCGCATGAACAGGACCGAGACCGCAGGGGTGGCGAACATCGAAAGCAGGGCCGCCGCAGGCAGCATGAGGAACGACGTCCAGTTCAGCAGGGAACGGAGCTCCTCCCCGAACGCGAGCATGTCGTTCCTCGCCGACTTCTCCGATAGCCCCACGTCGGCAAGCGCGGACATGGGGAGGAAGAGCACGGCCAGAGCCATGTCCCTGATCCTGGCGGCATAGTCCATCGCTGTGACGGAGCTCTCTGCAAGCACCGACGCGAGCGCCCTGTCCGCCATGGGACCGAGGAAGCCAAGCACGGCCCCGGTCATGACGGGGGCGGAAAGGCGAAGGAGGCGCGAAAAGTCGGCATCCCGAGGGTCGGGCTCGAACCGCGGGACATGCCCCGATCCGACGGCAAAGGCGGCGGAGACCGCGAACCCAGCCACCGATCCGGCCAGGCCCGATACCGGCAGGACCATGATCCCCAGCCTCGCGTGGAAGAGGGCGACCGTCGCGAACGATACGGCGATGTTCGCTACGCTGACCGCGCTCACGACGCCGAACCGGCGCTGGGCGCTCAGGAGCCCTGTGAGGATCCCGGTCGATGCCACGAGCACCAGCATGGGCAGCATGATCCTCAGCATGCCTGCCGAGAGGTCGAGATTCCCGGCCCCGAGCCCGGGCCCCGCTATCGTGACCAGACCCCTGCTGCCTCCGAGAAGGGCGAGTATCAGCAGGCCTCCTGAAATCCCGATCCAGCAGAGGATCCGGTTCACCAGGCCGGCGGCGGCGGCCCGGCCCTTTTTGTGCAGGACTTCGGTGTAGACGGGGACGAAGCTCGAGCCGAAGGCGTGTGCTATCACCTGCTGGGCGAGGATCGGGAACACGAGGGCGACGGCGTAGGCGTCCGTCATGCCGCTGGTGCCGAATACGCGCGCTATCTCGGCCTGCCGGAGGTATGTGAGAACGGCCGTCAGCACGTTTCCGGCCGACATGAGCGAGAATCCCGAAAGCCTGCCCCTGGCCCCGATGAGGCCCGAAAGGAACGACACTCCCGTCCTCCGACGAAACAGCGGCATGGAGCGCCGCCCGGGCGATAGTATGCACGAATGCGGTGCATGTCGATCCCCGGAGCGCCGGCGCGCCCGAATGCGAGGCGCCCATCCGAGATAGACCCCGGCATCCCGTTCTGCAATAATCGAACCTGTATGCCTACCGGACTCCAACCACCCGCGGGACGGTGCAGCATGGGCACGAGCAGGAGGACCGGCGGAACGGCGGACGGGGATTCTCCGGCCCGGTCGGAGTTCTCCACGAATCCGGGTGCCGCGGAGAGCGATTCGAAAAGGCTCCTGGAAGGTCTCTTCTCGACCCGTAACGACGGCGTGACTATCCTCGACAGGGATCTCAGGGTCACCGGATTCAACGAAACCGTCCGGAGATGGTTCGGGCTCACCGACGAAGCCCTGGGCAAGCCGTGCCGCGAAGTATTCCGCGCTCATCAGGATGCCTGCAGGGACTGCCCCTCACGGAAGGCCGTCGATACCGGCTTCATGCAGTCCGGGATCTTCCAGGAGTCCTTCCCCGGCTGTCCTCCGGGTTCCTGGATCGAGATCACCTGCCATCCCCTCAGGGACGACCGGACGGGCGAGATCACGGGCGTCGTCGAACACTCGCGCGACATCACCGGCAGGCTGAAGAACGGGGACAGCATCCTCAGCAACGAGCAGTTCTCGAACGCCATCATCTCCGAATCCCCCATCGGCATATCGGTTCGCAGCCGGACGGGACGGCTCCTCTCCTGCAACCGCGCGTGGCAGAACATCTGGGGTATGTCGCGCGAGGAGGTCCAGAAGGACCTGGATACCGAGAGGGATGCCCTCACCCTCGACGACAGGGACAGCTATATCGGCGAATGGACCTCCGAGCTGAGGAGGATATACGAGAAGGGCGGCTCGCTCCACATCCCCGACATGAGGACCAAAAGGAACAGGCCCGGCGCGGCCTCATGGGTTTCGCAGCACTTCTATGCGATCCTCGACGAGAGCGGGAGCGTCGACAAGGTAGTTATCCTCACCGAGGACGTGAGCGAACGGAAGGCGGCCGAGGCATCCCTGAAGGAGAGCGAGGGCCGGTACAGGACGCTCGCCGAGTCCTCCAAGGACATGATCTTCGTAATCGGCGCCGACGACACGGTGCGGTTCGTGAACGGCGCGGCGGCCACCGCGCTCGCGCTGCCACCGGAGATGATCATAGGCAGGGAGCGGGCAGGTTTCTTCGACGGAGTGATCTCCAGTCAGCAGCAGGCCTCCCTCAGCAAGGTGATGTCGGACGGCGCGCCGGCGTACTACGAGGGCGAGGCGGGATTCCCCACGGGGACCCGCTGGCTCGGCACCTGGCTCACGCCGCTCGAGGACTCGGGCGGGGGGATGCCTGGTATCCTCGGAGTGTCTCGGGACATCAGCGAGAGGGTGGAATCCGAGAGGCGGGAGGCCAGCCTCCGCGAGCAGCTCAACCTCTCCCAGCGCATGGAGTCGGTGGGCCGCCTGGCGGGAGGGGTCGCGCACGACTTCAACAACCTGCTCACCGTCATCCTCGGCCACGTGGAGCTTGCCCTCGAGAGCTCCCCCCCGGGCCCGCATCCCATCCGCTCCTCCCTTGTCGAGATACGGAAGGCCGGCGAGAGGGCGAGGGACCTGACATGGCAGCTCCTTGCCTTCGGCCGCAGGCAGGTCCTCGTCATGAAGGAGGTCGACCTCAACGAGGTCATCCGCGGTTTCTCGAGCATCGTGACGAGGCTCATAGGCGAGGATGTGAGGATAGAGACGGATCTCGACCCTTCCATCGGGAGCGTGATGGCGGATCCCGGCCAGATCGAGCAGGTGATCATGAATCTGGCCGTGAATGCGAGGGATGCCATGCCCTATGGCGGTACGATCGGCATCTCGACGCGCCGCTCGGCAGGGAGCGCGTCCGGGGACCGCTTCATCGATCTGTCGGTATCCGACACCGGCTCAGGGATGGACGAGGAGACGCTCGCCCATCTCTTCGAGCCCTTCTTCACCACGAAGGAGACGGGCAAGGGCACCGGTCTGGGCCTCTCCACGGTCTACGGGATCGTGAACCAGCATGGCGGCCAGATCAGGGTCGAAAGCCGGCCCGGCGAAGGGAGCGTTTTCACGGTTTCGCTCCCAGAAACTGCCGGGAAGGGCGGCGATGTCTCCGGAGCTCCCGAGCCCGCCGGCGATGTGGCCGGGTCCGCCCGCGTCGTGATGGTGGTCGAGGACGACCGGGCCGTCCGGGGGCTCGTCTGCGGGCTCCTCAGGCATGCCGGATACAGGGTGATCGAGGTGGAGGATCCCCTTCGGGCCGAGGTCGAGGTTTCGGCCGCCGGCAGGGTGGACCTTCTGGTCACGGACATGGTGATGCCCGGCATGAACGGTGAGGCGGTCGCTGATGCGGTCTGCCGGGTCGATCCGTCGATCAGGATACTCTTCATCTCCGGGTACCCGGGGGAGCTGGCCCAGGAAGCAGGCACTGGCAGGAGCGCGGGTTTCCTCCTGAAGCCCTTCTCTGCTGCGAAGCTCTTCGAAGCGGTCAAGAAGGCTCTGATAGAAGACGAGCCGGCAATGTCCCCTGCGCCCGGGTCATGATCGGGCCGCGGACCACGGTGCGCCGGCAGGACTCGGAAAGAACCGTCTGGAGGATCGGATGGACATCGTCAGACTGATAGTGATCCTGGCGCCGGTGCTGATGCTGGCCCTTCTCGTGGGGGCCTGGCTTCTGATGCGCAGGACCATGCGGACCCGCATCGAGATGGACTCGCAGCTCAAGAAGGACTCCGAGATAAGCGAGTGGCTCGTCATATTCGGCTGGACCAGCAAGATCATCTATGCTCCTACGGTCATCCTCTCGCTGCTCTTCTTCGGGCTATCCTTCATCCCCGGCATCCACCTGGGCACCCTCGGCGCGGTGTGGCTCGCCGTGTTCCTCTTCAACTTCATCATCGAGGAATACGAAGTGGGCATGAAGGAGCTCCTGATATTCCTCCTCGCCGGAGTGGCGCTGTTCGTATGGCTATATCTCATCGGAGTGCTCTCCGATATCGTCGAAACGCTCGGCGAGGTCGACGCAAGGATGAACGGCTTCGCCTACCTCGCCTTCGCCCTGATCTTCCTGTTCGCCATCGGGGTCTCGTGGGTGAGGGGCCTGTTCAACTACGTGGCCATCACGCCCAACTACATCAACGTACAGAAG
>JAKLEF010000112.1 GCA_022703195.1 Candidatus Fermentibacterota bacterium
CCCGACGGAATCGATGTCCGTCCCGGCCCGGCCGGACCCCGTCCTGTAGAGGCCCCTGATCCTCTTCACGGCCTCGCGGCGCGGCACCCCCTCGAGGACGAGCCATGCGATGTCGCAGGCTGTCCGGTTGAGATGCACGATCTTCGAGGCGTCTATGGAGAGCACGCCGCTCCCGTCACGCCCCACCCTCAGGTGGATCCTCCTCGGACCCCGCCTGTAGTGGTGGAGCCCGGCGGGTGCAATCGGGCCAGGAGGAGTCCTGTCGAAGAGCTTCATCTCCCACCTCCTGCGCAGGCGCAGGCGCACCCGGCGCATGCACAGGCACAGGCGCACGATCCGCCGCCTGACCTTCCGCCATAGCCCGTTCTCACGGGGATCGGATTCGTGACGGAAGTGACCCCGGATGCGATCGAGGAGAACGACGACACCATGCCGCCAGCCGCGGACTCGAGCGTACCGGCGATGCGGGAGCAGGCCTGGACGATGCTCACGTTGCCCTGGCCCGTAACGAGCCGGCCGGTTCCGTGGGAGCCCAGGGACCCTATCGGGATGTAGGCCGCCGAAGGCAGCCTGCCGACCCTTTCATCGAAATCCTTGTCCATCATCATCCACTGGAGCTGTTCGCCCAGGACGGCGCCCACGGTCTCCGGCGTGCCCGCCTCGGAGGCCGTCTTCCAGGCCGCCGATATGATTGACCTGTAGTATTCCCTGGTCTCGCGTGCCGAGAAGCCGGCCATCTTCTCCTTCAGGTCCTTCACCATCGCGACGAAGACCTTCTGCAGACCGTCGGCATCTACCTTCACCGCACCCCCGGGGCCGTCGGAGAGAGCTTCCAGGAAACCCTTCTCGTAGTCGTGGAGGCCTTCGGGCGCGGGCGTCCTCCTCCTCATCACGGGCCGGGCACCGGGGACGGTCCCGTCGGACTCGAGATCGACAGCGCCCTTGAGCACGAGCCCGTAGAGGATGAGCGCCGAGACCTTGTCCAGCTTCAGTTCCAGGAGCATTGCCGCCATCGGAGCCGTGAGCCCCCTCTTTATCCCCGTGCCCTCGACCCCGAGCTTCGGCGGCAGGTAGTCGAGCTTCCTGCGGTTGGCGTTGATGATCGTGAATGCAAGCAGCAGGGCGAATGCCAGAGGGAAGGCCGCCCCGCAGAGCACCGGGCAGGCGCTCTCGATCAGGGATCTGTGGATGCCCCCGCCCGAACCGTATGACTGCCGCGGGGCGTCCGAAACCTCCACGGAGAGCAGGGAGGCGGGATAGGAGACTCCGATGCCTATCGCGGAGGAAATGGCCGCCTCCATGCGCCATTCGTAGACGACCCTGCCGTCGTCGGAGATCCATGCGCCCGTGAAGGGAGTGCCGTGGTACCTGACGGACGCCGAATCCGCACCGGGCGGGAAGGCGAAGGAGATGACGCAGTTGCTCTCGCCCTGGACACAGGATGGATCGAACCAGGTCGGCGCGAACTCGGTGGAGGCGCACGAAGGATCCGAGGAGTCCCTGAAGGCCATGCCGGGGTTGTTCCCGCTCACCCTCAGGACGGAGGTCTCGCCGGGCATCACGGCAGCGTCTCCGAGCGGGATCTCCACGCCCACCGGGATGTACTCGGACGGCCTGATCGTCGTGAGAGGAGTCCCGTCGATCTCGGCGGCCACCGAGGAGATGTCGTACTCGCTGGTGGGGAATCCGATGTCCACTATGTCGATGGGGTCGGCGCCCGGCATGCAGTGGAAGGTGATCTCGTAGTAGATCGCCAGAGTGGCGTCCTCGCCCAGGGACACGTTGCAGACATACTTGGGGATCTCGAACCTGTAGTTCTGGGCAGCCGAGGGAATGGCTGCGACAATGACTGCAGAGAGCCAGATGAAGCGCGCTACCATTTCGGGGCTTCCTCGACCTGGTACTCGGACTTGCAGTAGGGACATGTTATGAAAACAGCGCCGGCCTTGACGGCCACATCCTTGGAGGACAGCGCCCCGCCGCACTTGCTGCAAGTGATCTCCTGCAGCTTGACGTCGCCCGAGAACTCGATCCTCTGTGCGGGGGCGTCCTGCGAAGCGACCCTGCGCCCCTTCCTCCCGGGATGCACGTAGAGGAAGATGCCCACCCCGCACAGGACGGCGCCTGTGATCATGCGGGGGATCATGTTCCCGCTCTGCCCGATGTCGGCCGATGCGATGAAGAAGACGATGCCGAGGATCAGCACGATCACAGCCAGGAATCTCATCGGCTCCCTCCCTGCCCGGGTCTGCTGGCGCCCGGACCGTCCAGTCCGAAGAACCTGGCCATGAGCCGTACCGCGAGCTCCTTGCCCAGGATCCTCACCGCCCAGTGGGCCTTCAGGGCATTCATCCCCACGACATAGAGTAACCTCGGGCTCCGGCTCGTCGCAGCCCGGTAGACCGCTTCGGCCACCCTCCGGGGCGGCATGCCCAGGCTGCTGTCTATCCCCGAGACGACCCGCGCGTAGGCGAGGTCCACGGCCGGGTCGCCGCAGCCTGCGAAGCCGTTGCCGGTCTCGTTGAAGCCGGTGTCCACGTTTCCGGGGCGCACCACCGAGACCCTTATGCCCCTGTGCGAGAGCTCGGTGGCGAGGCACTCGTAGAAGGCCTCAATCCCGGCTTTCGACGCCGAGTACATGGATGACATCGGAACGCCGACGCTGGCGGCGATCGAGCTCACCCCCACCAGCCTCGAACCATCGTGCATGAGGGGCAGCAGGTCGCGCACGAGCCTGATGTGGGAGGTGAGGTTGGTCGACATCACCCGGTCGATCTCCGCATCGGGCAGGAGCTCGGCCGGCCATGTCCCGTGGACGGCCGCGACCACCACGAGCGCACCTATCCGGATGCCGCCGCCCTCCATCTGCCCGGCGGCCCTTCGCACGGACTCACGGTCGTTCATGTCCAGGACGATCGTCGAGACGGACCCCTGACCGGGCGGCAGGGACGATGCGGCATCCCCCAGTCCGGCCGGGTCGCGGTCGGCGAGCATGATGTCCCATCCGTTCCGGCGGAACAGGCCGGCGGCCGAGCGGCCGATGCCCCCCGCCCCTCCGACGATCATGACGCAGGCATTCCGGCTTACGGGCATCAGATCCTCCATGCGGGTCCCCGGGGCATCGGCGCTATCCGCTGCACAGGCGGTCCTTGCCGGCTCGCTTGCTATCGTACAGCAGTCCGTCCGCACGCTTGACCATCGCCTCCAGGGAGTCCCCCGGCACGGGGACGGTCGCCCCGATGGAGACGGTGATCCTGAGGGACAGATCGCCCGCCCTCACGTAGGATGCGCCGATGAGCATGCGCAGCCTGTTGCCGACCGCGGCGAGGCTCTCCGGCGAGCAGCCGTCGACTATCACCGCGAACTCGTCACCGCCCCATCTCCCTACGAAATCCGAGGGGCGGGCGTTCACCGTGAGGGTCGCGGCGAGGGACTTCAGCACCTGGTCGCCGGTGTCGTGCCCGTACGTGTCGTTGAAGCTCTTGAAGTCGTCTATGTCCATGAAGAGCAGGCCGAAACCCCTGCCGACCGCCCCGGTGCGGCTCAGCCTCTCGGTTATCTCGCTCTCGAGCCTGTTCCTGTTGGCGATCCTGGTGAGATCGTCGAGGTAGGCCATCTCCTCCAGCTCCCTGATCCTCGACTCTATGGCCGACCTGCGGCTCGAGTCCGAGAAGAGCTCGACGCTCCCTATCAGGTTTCCCGACGCATCGGTGACCGGGCTTATGCGGATCGAGACGGGAACCCTGTGCCCGTCCCTGTGGTGGAGGAAGACGTCGGCCTCGCGGTGGACTCCGTCGGCCAGGGTCTGTGCGAGCGGGCAGGCGCCCGTGCGGAGGCTCATCCCCCTGGAGTCGACATGGTTGAGGATGCTGTCGGCACAGGACGACCCCGTGACTTCGGCCGCGGTGAAGCCCGTGATCCTCTCGGCGGCCTTGTTCCAGAACACTATCCTCCGGTTCCTGTCGACCACGTAGAGCCCTTCGAACAGGTCGTCCAGGATCAGGTCGCAGGATGCACCGTCCAGTATCAAGCCCCGGTTCCACCCCTCTTCAGGCCGTGCTCCGGCCGATGCTCTACGATACTAAGACGGGGGGCGGGAACAAGAGGCCGCCCGAAGGCGGCCTCCGTGTCCTGCAGGGCGGGCGGGCTAGCGCCTGCCGCGCCTCCTTATGCCGTTGAAGACGAGCCTGGAGCCGGGGGTCCCGCCCCCCGTGCCACGCGAGCCGCCGCCCGCGTTCCGGGTCATCCGGAAGGCCTCCTCGGAGTGGAATGCGTGTTCCTTCTCGGCCGGCACGGGCTCGCCGAGCAGGCGCTCGATGTCTGCGAGGCTGGCCCCGTCCTCCGAAGTGCACAGCGAGAGTGCGTCGCCGGTTGCGCCGGCCCTGGCGGTGCGGCCGATCCGGTGGATGTAGGTCTCGGCCTCCAGGGGCATGTCGTAGTTGATCACGTGCGAGACGTCCTCCACGTCCAGCCCCCTGGCAGCAAGGTCGGTGGCGACGAGGACCCTGCACCGGCCGCGCCTGAACTCCTCGAGGGACCTGGTGCGCGCAGCCTGGCTCTTGTTCCCGTGGATGGCCTCTCCCTGTATGCCGTTCACCTGGAGCTTCCTGACCACCTTGTTGGCCGTGTGCTTCATGCGGGTGAAGACGAGGGCCTTGGACACCTCTGGATCGTTCAGGAGCGAGACCAGGAGCGCATCCTTGTTCCCCTTGTCCACGAAGAGGACCTTCTGCGAAACGAGATCCACCGTGGGTTGTTCGGGGGATATGGAGACCCTGACGGGATTCCTCACCATGGTGCCTGCGAGATCCACCATGTCACGAGGCATGGTGGCCGAGAAGAACATGGTCTGCCTTTCCGCCGGCAGGTGCGCGAGCACCCTGCGGATGTCGGGGATGAAGCCCATGTCGAGCATCCTGTCTACCTCGTCGAGGACGAAGATCTCCACCCTCTCGAGGCGGACGAATCCCTGTCCCATGAGATCCAGGAGTCTGCCCGGAGTCGCGGTGAGGATGTCCGTACCGCGGGTGAGGGCCGTGGTCTGCCGCGCCTGGTTCACCCCTCCGAAGATCACGGCATGGCTCAGCCGGAGGTGCCTGCCGTAGGAGCCGATGCTCTCGTCTATCTGAGCCGCGAGTTCCCTGGTGGGAGCCAGGATGAGCGCACGGGGCGACCCCGGGACCGGCGCCCTGCGATCGGCGTAGAGCCTCTGGAGCATCGGGAGCGCAAAGGCTGCCGTCTTGCCGGTGCCTGTCTGGGCCGTGCCCATGATGTCCCTGCCGGCCAGGAGGTGAGGTATGCACTTCTCCTGGATCGGTGTGGGGGAAGTGTAGCCCTCTGCTGCGATGGCCCGCCTGATCTCGGGGATCAGGGCCTCGAACACGCCCTCCGGATCCGCTGCGCGGGCCCGTTCTGCTGACGGCCCCGCCGTCTTGGCTGCCGTCTTCGTCTGTTCAGTCATTTTCTCCGTGTCCGGCTTCGTTGTTACAGATCTAGACCCGCCGGACGCGTGGTGGAGAAACGGCCGCACAAGCGCGGCTGCGGGCGATCCATTTCAAATCGTGAAGGCCCGCGGTGAGCAGGCTCTCTTGAGGGGGCGGCACATCCGCGGAAACCGGCAAAAGAGGCATTCTCAGGTCAGGAATATATGCACTGTCAGACCCTGACGCAAATCGCGGGTTTCATGCAGGTGGAAACAGCCTTCCCGACAGCATTCTTCGAGGTCATCGATGCCGCGGCCCGCTCCTGGGCGGCTCTGTTCAGCGGGTCACGGAGCCGGGAGGCCGTGCGATACGGGCGTAGATCAGCGCCAGCACACCCGCCGACAGCAGGGCCGCCCCTGCCCGCCTGATGCCCGATGCGACCTCGGAATGGCGGGCATAATCGGCCGCAATGCCCGGAGGGGGGTCCTGGTAGGGAATCCCCGCGAAGAGGACGTCGTAGACGAAACCCGCTATCACCGCGATCAGCCCGGCGACCAGCAGGGGCAGGGCGGCCTTTGCCAGCAGGGACGACCTAGGCCGTGCAGTGTTTCTCATGTCAAGATTCTATGAGGGCTTCCGCTTCCGGGCAAGAGCCGGGCTGTCCGGGGCCCGGCGGTGCAGCAGATCCCGGGTTCGATACGCATGGTCTTCAGAAAAGTGGAGGCGGGGCCGGAGCCCCGCCTCCACTGTCGCATACGTCGCGCAGCTAGATGACCGAGTGCTTCCTGCCGACCTTCACGAAGGCTTCGATGGCCTTGTCTATGTGTTCCTTCGTGTGTGCGGCCGAGAGCTGGACCCTGATGCGGGACTGCCCCTTCGCCACGACCGGATAGAAGAAGCCTATCACGTATATCCCCTCGGCCAGCATGTCCTTCGCGAACGCCTGGGGCACGGGTGCGTCGTCGGGCGTGAACTTCGTGAACATGATGGGGACGATCGCGTGG
>JAKLEF010000113.1 GCA_022703195.1 Candidatus Fermentibacterota bacterium
TATCATGAGGGCCTGCAGTGGTTGAAGTCTTTGGAGTCAGTCCCGTCAGGAAGTAGCAATTGATGCTTTCAGTATGAATGAACGATCATCACTGCCAGCTGGCCATCCCGTCGACAATGCTGCCATGCGTCGGATAGACGGGCATCGGGCACGAGAGAGCGAACGTCTCGCAACCGATTTCCAGCATGTAGTCGAATCCGCAGCCCGGGCAGGTCAGATATGGAAGGAATCCTTGCGCGATCAGCTCATCCATGGTTCCGTACCTGTTGAACTGTCCGAAGAACATCGCTTCACCTGTAGCAATGCTGCGCATGTGACTCCTGCAGTGATCCTGATCGTGCTGCGGTTGTTCGGGCCATGCCTGGCCGGATCCCCCGCTGGGATGGAGCGGGTTTCCCGGACACTGGACCCAGAAGCTGTCGGGTGAGCAGTAGGTCACCTCGTACTGCTCGAGCTTCCAGGGGCATATGAGAGTATCGCCATAAAGTTCGTACAGGTCCTGGACACTGCCGGCATAACAGTTGTGGGCGCCATAGTACATCATCTGCAGGCAGCAGAGGATCCAGACGTTGTGATAGCACGAATCGTAAGTGATGCCGGGGATGGATGCGTTGTCACCCTCGAGATCCGCTTCCGACGGCAGGATCGGAACGGGTGTCGGATCCACCTGATCGACGCACCCGATCGAGATGCAGCCTGCCGCAATGAAGAGGGCGGCAGCGAGGAGCGTGCTCTTCATCGTACTCCTCCGTCCGTGAGGATGATCACATCCTGCGGATATGGAAACATGCCGGAACCGATGATCATCCCTTCGATGCGGGTCTGATCTGCCGGCCGGATCAGCATGTGCGAAGCCATACCCCCAGCTGTAAACCCCGTCCTATACGCCGGATGCATGATCCCTTCATCGCGCTCGAACTCCGTTAAGAGCATTCATGCGCTGTGACGGCATGTCAATGGCCGTATGAGACGCGCTATGCAGACGGACTAGCCGGTCAGTCTCTGTCTGGAGCTGTCGAGATGCGGCACGGACTGTCCGGGAGGGGCGGGGGGGCCCGACCCTCGCCATATTCCGGCAGATCGGTCTCAGGCAACGCGGGAGGACGTGATGGACAGGGTGGCGCGCAAGATCATCAGGATCGACCGGGAGAGGTGCGACGGCTGCGGGAAGTGCGCCTCGGCTTGCCACGAGGGCGCGATCGAGGTCGTCGACGGCAAGGCCAGACTCGTGAAGGAATCGTACTGCGACGGGCTTGGGGCATGCATCGGCGACTGCCCCAGGGGGGCCCTCACGATCGAGACCCGCGAGGCCGACGGATTCGACGAGAAGGCCGTGGCCGGGGAGATGGCGAAGCGGGAGGCATCGGCGAAGGCAGCGGCTCCGGCTCCTGCATGCGGATGCCCGTCGGCCGCGGCCAGGACCCTCGCTCCTTCCGCTCCGCAGGGTTCCGGGGTCGAGATCCCGTCCCAGCTCGCGGCGTGGCCTGTTCAGATCGCGCTGGTCCCGCCTTCCGCGCCATTCTTCGAGGGGGCCGACCTGCTCATCGCGGCCGACTGCACGCCCTTCGCCTTCCCCGACTTCCACAGGCGCTTCATGAAGGGCCGCGTCACGCTGGTCGGATGCCCGAAGCTCGACGACACCGGCCCCTACTACGAGAAGCTCACGGAGATATTCCGCACTCGCGGGATCAGGTCGGTCGAGGTGGCCTACATGCAGGTTCCGTGCTGCTCGGCGCTCACGAGGCTCGTGCTCGCGGCGCGCGGCGAGGCAGGGGCCTCCTTCCCCGTCAGGCTGACCAGGATCGGCCTGGACGGCGCCGTGCAGGAATCGAGAACGGAGTGACCCGGGCTGCCTGGCGCTTCTTCGATGATCCGGCGGCCCTCGTCGCGGAAGTCGGACCGATGGAAATGGATCTGGAGATCCGGAACTGCCTGCCCCTGTCGATCTGCCGCCGGCTAGCTGATGCAGGCGGAGACGACAGGCAGACCCTGCTGTACGCGGCCAGGGACGGCGATGTCCTCGCGGGGGCGGCGGTGAGGACCCCGGGGCGGAACATCGTGCCTCTCTCGGGCCCGCGGTGGGACCGGGGCGACCTGCTGATGCTCTGCGATGCGCTGATCTCGTCGGGCGTCGACCTGCCGGGTGTGATGGGTCCTGCCAGCCTTGCGAGGGCGTTCGCGGCTGCCTGGTGCGACCGGAGGCAGACCGCCCCGGCCATAAAGATGGAGCTGGGGCTCTACGGCCTGACAGAGGTCAGGCTCGAACCGGGCCCGGGTTCCCTGGAGAAGGCCCTGCCCGGCGACTCCGACTTCTTCTGGGAGTGGGAGAAATCGTTCTGCATAGACTGCTTCGGCGAACTGCAGCCGCATGTGATCCGCGAGGCATCGGAGCGCCTTCTCGCATCGGGCGAGGTGCACTTCTGGACGGTCGACGGCGAGCGGGTCTCCATGGCCGCCTCCGGCCGCAACACCGAACGTGGCGCGATCGTGAACCTCGTCTACACGCCCCCTGCCCTGAGGGGGAGGGGATACGCCTCGAGCATCGTCTCCGCGCTGTCGCGCCGGCAGCTGGATTCGGGGCTCGCCTACTGCACCCTCTTCACCGACATCGCGAACCCCGTCTCGAACAGCATCTACCGGAGGATCGGCTACGAGTACGCCGGCGGGTTCACCGAGATCGCGTTCCTGAACGGAGGCTGAAGCCCCGGAGCACCGCCAGGACGGCCTCGGGGGAGCGCGAACGCCCGCGGAGCATCCGTCTCGCCTCGGCAAGATCCGAATGGTCGCCGATGTTCTCGGGGAAGCTGCGCCGGGCCTCGGGATCGGCGATCCTGCCTGCCGCACCGGCCAGGCTCCGGCCCGCCCTAGAGAGCAGACCCGCCGTAATCGAGCCGATGCGGGCACGGACATCCCCGTCAGCGGTGGCGTGAGCCAGATCGGCATATGCCAGGGAGAGGTTCCAGAGTATCCTCGCCCTGTCGCGCCCGTAACCCGGGATCTCGCGGACCGCCGCCGTGAGCTGTTCCTCTATCTCCTCGCGCACACCCGCGGAAGGGTTGCTCGAAAGGAGCACCCTGGCGATCCCGAGTCGGGTTCCCGACCTGTACCTGCCTACGCCAATACGTGACGACAGTTCGATCCCCCTCCGGGCGGATGCGACGGCCTCGTCCGGCCTGCCGAGATGCAGGAGAGGGCTCCAGATCAGGCCGAGAATCTCGGCCTCGCCCTCCTCGTCACCCGACTCCCTGGCGATGTCCAGCGCCTTCTCGAGAAGAGGGAGGGCCCCGGCGCGATCCTTCCTCTCCAGCGCAAGCACGGCCAGGTTGGTGAGGACGACTCCCTCCACATCCCTGGCCCCGAGGTCCGCGAGGATCTCCTGCGCCTGCACGTAGCGTTCCCGGGCCTCCGCGTACCTGCCGATCTCGAAGAGCGAGTTCCCTGCGCTGACGAGCGCCCTGCCCTCGCCGATCCTGTCGGCCACGCTGCGCGAGAGCTCGATGCTCGTCTCCGCGATCCCGAGGGCCCTGTCGAACGAGCCGGTCCGGCCGAGTATGACCCCCATGTTGCGCAGGAGGTTCGACTGCCCCGCGACATTCTCTAGCTGCACCATGAGCGCGTAGGACTCCTCGAAGCGGGCCATCGCAGGTGCGTCACGCCCCTTCTTCAGGTGGACGAGGCCGATGTTGCAGGTCGCGTTGGCCTCGTTCTCCCTGTAGCCCAGCTCGATGGAGATGGCGCGCGATCTCTCGAGGTTCGCCATCGCGCGGCCGTATCTCGCCATGTCGCAGTCCATGAGCCCGAGGTTGTTGAGGGCCTTGGCCTCGCCCTCCCTGTCGCCGATGCGCCTCGCCATCCTGACGACCCGGGCGAATGCCTCCCTGGCCCCCGGTGTCTCCGAGGCCTGCCACATCGAGATGGCGAGTGCGTTCCTGCAGTGCAGTTCGCCGGCCTCGTCGCCAGCCTCGATCGCTGCTGCCAGGGCCTCCTCGAGTATGCGCACCCCCTCCTCCGGCGAGCCGCTGTCCCTGTAGGTCTCACCCAGGAGGATATGGGCGCGGGTGAAGCCGGGGTCGGCGGCGAGCACCTCCTTCAGGAGATCCCTCGCAGCAGCGGTGTCCGCCGTGCTGTGGCGCGTGCGCCAGATGTGGCGTGCCCTTAGGTACATCTCGCAGGCGGACGAGGTCGATCCGACCGGGGATGTGATGCCGGGGAAGGATCCCGGCTGCACCCCCAGGACCTTCAGTATCCCGTCGGCGAGCTTCCCCTTGATGGAGTTCAGCTCCTCGCGGGAGTCCTCCCAGGAGTCCATCCAGACCAGTGCCCCCGATCCGGTGTCGAAGAGGTCGACCGAGAGATGGAACGAGCCGTCCCTGCTCCTGAGCGAGCCCTTGAGCAGGAATCGGACCCCGGTACGGGCGGCGGCCGCCTCGGGCGAGCCTCCCGAGACCAGGCTCTGGAGCATGGTCGTCATCGGGACCACCCTGATGGAGCCCGCCCTGGCGATGTCCGAGATGAGGTCGGCCGTCAGGCCGAAGCAGTAGAAGTCGTCCTCCTTCAGACCGGCATTGTCGAGGGTCGTGACGAGGATCGAAGGGGGGCCGTCCGAGAGGCCCTTCCCGACAACCTCGCTGTCGATGTCGGCCGAGACGGGCAGCGGGCGCTTCGAGTCGCCCGTGAGGGCGTAAATCTCGATGAGCCTGCCGAGTCCGCGCAGTTTCCGCATCCCGAGCGACCGGGCCGACGGCCTCCTCCCGGTGCAGCGTTCGAGGAGCTCGGCCGAGACGCAGACGCCGCCGGGCGGCGAGAGGGCTTCGAGGCGCGAGGCGACATTGACGGTGTCGCCGAGGACATCGCCGTCACCGACGAGGACGTCTCCCCAGTGGATCCCGATCCTCACCTTGAAGGGCTGGCCCGAGAGGCTGTGCTGGACGCGCCTGGCGCTGCGCATGGCGCCTCCTGGGGAGTCGTAGATGCTCAGCGTGCCGTCGCCGATCTCCTTGATCAGGATCCCACCGTTCCCGGAGATCGCGCCCTCCAGCGCGCGGCGATGGCGCTCGAGCGCGGAGAGCGCCGCCGTCTCCGATCTCTCCATGAGCGTGGTGAAGCCGACGATGTCGGTGAACATGACGGCGAAGCGCCTTCTGGAGCCCGGGACCAAGCTGCGACCTCCGTATGGGGTGACCTTCCCGTGGAATGTACTCCGGCGGAGCCGCGGCGGGAAGAGTAACGAAGAGGGGGCGGCCGGAGCCGCCCCCCCCACAGGAATGGACTGGTCTACCTGGCCGGCTTCTCGGTCGCGAAGTCGACACGGACGTTGCGGCCGTCGATCGTCGCGTTGTCCATGGCGGCCTTGGCGGCGCGGGCGGCCTCTTCCGAGGCGAAGGTCACGAAGCCGAAGCCGCGGGACCTGCCGGTCGTCCTGTCCATGACGACGCGGGCCTCGGTGACTTCTCCGTGCGCGGAAAAAGCCTTGCCGAGAGATTCATCGGTAGTCGACCAGGAAAGTCCTCCGATAAACAGCTTATTGCTCACTTGGGCTCCTTCCAGGGCATCGCCCCGGTTCCGGGCTCGCGCCCGCTTCCACGGCACGGCGGAACCGTACCGCCGGACCGTGTGGTTCTGGACTCAGGGCTCATTGCTGCTGGGAGGACTCATGCACTCTGACGAGGCTGTACTGCCGGACCCAGAACAAGACTATCTGAACCAGACTGAAAGACGATAGGAGGCACCCCCGGTCAAGTCAACACCCTATGCGCCCGGCAGATCACCTGCCGGCCACTCCGTGGGTCCTGACAGGCCCGAGTCCCGCCTCCCTGAGAGTCGAGGCCCTCTTGATCTTCTTGGTCGTCGTCTTTGGCAGTTCGGATTCCCTGAGTATGAAATTGGATATCCGCTTGTAGATCGCCTGGGAGGCGTTCAACGCGTTGATCTCGCGCCTGACGACATCGACCGCGAACTCCTCGGTGAGCGGCTGGCCCTGCTCCTCGGCCATGGCGATCAGCCTGTCGCGGTTGGGGAAGACGATCGCCCAGATCTCCTCGCCCTTGAGTTCTGAAGCCTTGCCGAAGACCATGCACTCGGCCACGAGCCCCGATCGGCAGAGCTTTGACTCGAGCTCCTCGGGGTAGACGTTCTTGCCGTTGGCGAGCACGATCACCGCCTTCTTGCGGCCCTGGATGTGGACGAAGCCGTCGTCGTCGATGTAGCCGAGGTCGCCGGTGTGGAGCCAGCCGTCGCGGAGGACGGCGGCGGTGGAGTCGGGGTCCTGGAAGTAGCCGGAGAAGAGCATTTCGCCGCGGATGAGGAGTTCGCCGTCTTCGGCGAGGCGGAGTTCGCAGCCTTTGAGGGGCTTGCCGATGGAGCCGGGGCGGGGGTTGCCGATGGGGTTGAGGGCGACGACGCCGCCTTCG